>NZ_JBIYEU010000022.1:0-49256 GCF_044909655.1 Enterococcus sp. UD-01
GATTCTTCATAAATAGTTGACTGGTGTCTCTTGATTTTCCGTACATATTGCCAGTGAGTTTGCGCAAGACGATGGGCATCTTGTTTATCAGTTTTGAGCACACGTAACCCGTTATCTAGCTGTTTTTTCGCTTCTAAAGGATTCAATAGGCAATAAGAAAAGTGATTGTTTTGGCAAAATGTTTCGATTACTTTTGAATAAACACCCGTTGACTCGAACACAATACTTGGCGTTTCAGGCAGAGCCAAAATTTCTTGAAGTAAGGTGTCAAATCCAGATTTTGTATGAAGAATTTCTCCTTCAGAGAGACAAACATTCTCTTGATAAAGCACTTTATAACTTTTCCCCATAGAAACATCCAACGCAAGTACATAAGCCATTCTTTTCATCTTCTTTCTTTTTTTCTGAAAGGTTCTTCACTGTTTCATTTCGTTCCTAATTTCCTAAACACGAGCTCGAAGCCCCAACATACTTAAACCAGATTTTAAAATGACAGTGAAGGAGACCGTTTTTTGATAGGGACTCGAAGTCCATGTGGACATGGTCGATCTTCCTTTCACACTCTACTATAAACCTAAAAAAGGAAAATAGAGGAGAAACTCATCCGTCGATAAGTTTCTCCTCTAATCTTAGTATGTTTATTTTGCAATAATATATAGTGCCTTTTCCTTTTGATAGATATCGTAGTAATAATCAGTGGATTTTAATGTGCTGCGAGACTTGTCAAACTCAGCTGAATTGAAGGGCTGAATGTCAATGTCTATGCCAGAATAGGTTTTAAAGAGTACCTGATTTGGCCAGAAGAGCGCACTATTCGCTGGTACTAGATCTTTTAATATTGGATAATTTCTTGCTGTATTTTCAACAATCGGAGAATCTTTAAAAAGTGTTGTTGCGTAAACTTGCTGCTCCTTAGAAGAAACGAAATTTTTCAGGTCATCAGCTAAAAGCATGCTCTGACGTTCAAACGAGTCTCGTTGATAAGCTAAGGAAGCTGCATAAACAAATGGAAATGACAGCAGATAGAAGCTAAACAAATAGAGTAACCCTTTGGCACTAAAAGCGAGACTGAAAATATTCGGCAGTAGACTCAATACTAAAAGACAAGTAATTACTGCAAACACACTAAAGCCATAGGCATAACGCGGCGCAGCTAAAGCTAATTTTTCCGGGAAAATTAGAAATACTCCATAGCTTAAAATCGCTCCTAAAACTAAATATAGAAATGCATAAAGCAGCCCTTTCCATTTATTCGTACTCGCTGCAAGTATACTCACGATACAAAATAATAAAACGATCAGAACAAAAAGTAAAAGCCAGATACGTGTACTTTGTTCGGCGATTCGCTGTAAGTACATTTGGCTATTGCTGATGAAAACAGCCGGAATATCCTTTAATGCAGCAATCGCAACATTTCCGCCGCGACTAGCAATGTCAGGATTCAGCTTAGTCTCAAGAAGATAGACAATCATAGCACAGATATAAGCACTTGCTGCAAGTCCTGTTTTTTTGATCACAGCCACTAAAGAGCCATTAGCTAATAGTTCTTTAAATGAAAGTGCTAAAACTAAAACAATATAAATGCCAGTAGAAGCCTGATAAGTATTGCACATTAAAAAAATTCCAACGCAGGATAGAAGAAAGAAATGCGCTGTTTTACTTGACCACCAAAGAAAAGGAATGACAGAAAAAAGAACGCTAAATGCCATATACGGACTATCAAATCTGAAGCTGATATTCTGTAAAAACCAAGGATTTAATCCAAGCAATGTTGACACAACAAAGGCTGAAACGGGCGGTTGTTTTTTATTGATAACAAAAACTACTATTACACTAGCCGCTGTAAGAATTACGGCCGTAACCAATGGTGAAAGCAGTCCCGTATCTGTTAAATGCCTGCTGCCTTGGTATATCCAAGCTAAAATTTCGCTTCCCCAGCGCGAATATCCTTCAGCAAATTTTGAATATCCCCATAATTGTCGGCCTACATCATCCAAATATGGAAAATTCACTAAGCCAATGGCAAGTAAAGCGAACGAATAAATCGCAAAAACTATGCCGATTTTATACCTATTTTGTTTTATTAACCCCAAATTACGACACCATCTTTCATCAATCGACGTTCTTATTAAAAAGTGAGTAAGAAAAGTAAAAACAACTTTTGCACCACTCTTGTCTTGAACGCATTCTTGTATTTCCTTTGTAAATTATACGTTAAGGCAAGACCATCTTCAATGAAAACTTCATACAAAAAACGAGTGCATGAAAAAAGTAAAAACTACTTTTGTCACACACTCATCTATGCTTAAAAAATAAACAACTTAGAAATTGTTATTGCTTACACTTAAAAGCTTAATTGTATTTTGCTTTATTTTAATTTTTCCTTTACTTTATCAGGCAATTCTTGCTCAGAAATATACGTCGGACCTTCAAGTACACGCTTTTTACTCATCTTCACTTTAATATAAGTGCCGGGTTCCAATGGTTTTTCATCGTCTCCGGATACTTGATAGCTTTGTTTTTCCACACGTCCATCTTCTTTTACAAACGTTAGATTATAATCATAAGAATACCAGGGTGCATTGTTGCCGATGCCGCTTTTACTTTCGTGTTCTATTTTTTCAGGTACTGCGTCGGGTACTTGCGCATAAGCCGTTTCTCCTACATAGGTTTCTTGGTAATAGTGATAGCCAAAAAAGCCAAGCATTACTACTGCTATAAAAAACAGTAAACCAAAGATTTTTTTCATTTTTATGCCTCTTTTCTTGAATAGTGGCTATATTCTAACGGATTTTTTCCGATTATGTCATGCTTCTTTTCGATCATTTTTGTAAGAAAACCCTACATATTTGTTCGTTAAAATAATTAATGAGCGCACGTAACAGCAGACAGAAAGATCTATTTTTACGGTAATCAGAAAATGGCGTTAATTATTTTTACCGCATTGTCTTCATTTCATGAAATATTCATGTAAAATAAAAAAATTGACTTTTTTGTAATTATTCTTGCTATTTAGTTTAACCATATTTAAGAAAATATTACGAATAAGGGGAAGCTATACGCTTTTATTTTAAATCTTACTATAATATAGGAAATTGTTAAAATGAAGGTGAGACAGATGATGATTAAGAAAGCTTGGTGGAAAGAAGCCGTTGGTTATCAAATATACCCAAGGAGCTTTTTAGATACAAATGGGGACGGAATTGGTGATCTTAACGGGATACGTGCAAAGCTGGATTATCTGAAGGATCTGGGGATCGGTTTTATTTGGATCACACCAGTCTATGAATCTCCTAATGTCGATAACGGCTATGATATTAGTGATTACCAGAGGATTCTCTCAACGTTCGGTACGATGGAGGAATTTGATTTATTACTGGAGGAAGCACACGAATTAGGAATAAAGGTGATTATGGATTTAGTGGTTAATCATACTTCTAGTCAGCATCCCTGGTTTTTAGAATCAAGATCATCACGCAAAGATGATTATCGCGATTACTATATATGGGCAGATGGACAATTGGACGGCCCTCCGAATGATTGGACCTCCATTTTCGGCGGCTCTGCCTGGGAGTACGATGAAGCAACGAATCAATATTATTTTCATGCGTTCGCTAAGGAACAGCCTGATTTGAATTGGGAAAATCCGCGAGTAAAACGCGATGTCTTTACCATGATTAATTGGTGGCTGGATAAAGGTGTGGATGGTTTTCGAGTAGATGCCATTTCGCACATAAAAAAAGCGCCCTTGGAAACGGTGACTGCAGACGATCCTTTTGCGCCGTTTAAAAATGTAACAGGTATTGAAAATCATTTGGAAGAATTACGGGATGTTTTCAAACAACGGGACATTTTAACGGTTGGTGAAGCAAATGGTGTTGGAGCTAATGAAGCACAGCAGTGGGTCGGCACAGAAGCAGGCTATTTCAATATGCTTTTTGAATTTGATCATATTTCGCTTTGGAATAAAACCGAGCAAGAAGGTTTGGATGTGATTCAATTTAAGCAGGCACTAACTGCTTGGCAACAGGCTTTGGCTCATGGGAAGGGCTGGAATGCGCTATATATGGAAAATCATGACATTCCTCGCTCCGTTTCTAGCTTTGGTAGTGAAGAAACTGTCTTTTGGCGAGCTTCTGCTAAAGCGCTGGCACTTAGCTTTTTACTATTGCAGGGAACGCCGTTTATTTATCAGGGTCAGGAAATCGGTATGACTAATATGCCGTTCCAGTCCATTGATGAAATCGATGCGGTTGATACGAGAAATTTCTACTATGATATGCTGCAGACAGGAGTAGCTCCTGAAAAGGCGCTTGAAATTATTCGGCAAACAGCCAGAGATAATTCACGCACACCAATGCAGTGGACTGCAGAGGAATTTGCAGGCTTTTCAAAACGTCAGCCCTGGCTGAAAATTAATCCTAATAAGCAATCTATTAATGTATTGGATGAACAAGCCGATCCACATTCAATCTTGAACTTTTACAAGGAAATCATTCGTTTAAGGAGAGAAAACGAGGCTTTAATTTATGGTGATTATACACTTTATTTGCCTGAGCATCCACAGCTATTTGTGTATGGGCGCCGCTTAGGAGAAGAACGTTTTGTTGTTTTAATCAACTTATCGAAAGAATTTGCTTCGGCCGATTTACCAGAAAATGTCCACATTGAGGACTGGGAATTAGTCTTGTCTAATTTAACAGGTCGCAAGATTCAGCAGCATACATTATTTGCTCCCTTTGAAGCAAGAGTATATCATTTTAGAAATGAATAGAAAAAACGTGAAACAACAGCGTCTGTTGCTTCACGTTTTTTAATAAAGAGCATTAGTGTACTTCGTTGGCGTTTTGCCAAAAAAGGGTCATTTCTTTTAAGAGCTGATTTAATGAAACACCTTTTGCCTGTTGAGCAGTAATACTAATTTCGTAAGCACCAAGCTTCAAATTAGCTTGGACTGCTTTGCGGTGAAAAGACGAAAGTGAAGCCAAAAAAGCTTCGCTGTTTTTCATTTTTACAGTAATAAAGGGCTGTCCCATAGTGCTGAAAGTCGCTATATCAGCGACATCCTGCCATGAAATGAGCCGATCTTTGGTTGCCATGGCGCTAGAGTAGTCATAGAAACCATCTTGGGTTAAAACGATCAGCTGTTTACCTGCTACAAATTCCTTAATTAAAAAAATCGTTCCAAAACCAAAAAAGAGGACACCTAAAAGACCAAAAATCACGATTAAATAATTAAGAAAATAGCTGGTTCCGTAGCCGTCATTCTGCTTAATAAAAATGACCAAAAAAGAGGCACCAACCATTATGATTGCAGCGATTATAAGTAAAAGCTGCTTTCCTTTACTTTCATAGACAACAAATTCATTTTTCATTTAACCTACTCCTTAAATAATTATTCTATTTATATAATAGTTTACCATTTAATTTAAACACTTATGATAAAAAGTTAGAAATTCTGCCTAATTTCAAAGGTAAAAATGAAAAAGAAAATTGAGCCGTTAATATTTCAACGGCTCAGTCTTCTTAAATTTAACTATCTATCGAACATCCGTATCTTTGACAGTTTTTTCATAACGCTTCGGTAATTCATTTTCAGCGTGAAGAGGCTGCCAGACTTGAGCGAAGAACGGACTGTGTTTGGCCAAATGATGGAAGTCCCAGCTTTCACGTTCGCATGTATCACACCAGTGTCCTGCTTCTAAAATCAAACGCGGACTTGCTTCAAACTGGTGACCACAGTGGCATTCAAAGGTTAATTTAGTGCGCCAATCGCCAATCGTCATTTGTTTAGACAAACAGCGCCCGCCGCGAAAGACAGCTGCTTTTTGAACATCCTCTAAAGATAATTCTGCTTCCGGCTGGTCTTCATCATAGCCATGATCTAAAATAATCGGCTTACCGGCTGGACGGTAAAGGACATATTGATCCCAACCGGGAATTTCAGCCCATTTTTCACGGGAAATAAAGAAAGGCTCCAATTTATCTTCTTCATTGTGGATGAGCCAATGCAAAGGACCAGTATCAGATAAAGCTGCTTCAAGATTTTTCTCCCGAATTCCTTGCTGAATCGCTTCTAGCGGTACCTGCGCTGCGTCTGAACCAGCTGCTTGCTGCATAACTCTACCATAATATTCAATAAAGTCATCGACTGTTTGGGTTCGGAATTTCAAAATGTCATTTAGCTTGTCAGAATCCAAATACCATTGTCCATGGAAGTTATGCGTGGCATACCAGTTAGGTTCAGCAACTGTTCTAAAATCATCAATACCGACTTTTGCCATCATCTTACTCATTAATTCGTAATTCGTTACACGGCAATCCTCGCCGCCGCCAATATTGTAAACATGTCCCCAGAATTCTTCCGGAACCCAATCCTCGCAGGCGTTGGCACATAATAAGCCCGAATCATGATCAGTGACCCATTCCAAAACATTATTTAACGGCTGGTGGAAGCCAATGCCTTCGTTATGGCTGAATTCTTTAATAGACATAATGCCCGTTTGTCTTAAGGAAACCCAATGCTTGATGCCGGATTCAATGACGGCACGTTCCGCCGCAATTTTTGAAACAGCGTAATAATCATGGACACTTGGCTTCAGCGGATCGCCGACGCGGCCCCAGTGAATCGGTGCCATACGATCACCGGTTTCTGCGACCGTACCAATATTCACCAGCTTAATATCATCATGATTCGGCTGCGCTAAAACGGCACGAATCAGGTTTAAGGTACCGCCGTAATTAATCGCCATCGCTTCTTTCGGATAGCGGTCAGCCGCAGGAGAAACAAAGGCGGCACAATGAATAACATAGTCACAGCCGGTCACACAATTTAACACATCCTCATAGTTCGTTAAATCTCCCCACACAACTTCTAAATTAGGAGTATTGGCAAACTCCTGCATAAAGAGTCGATTTTTTTCTGAATTTCGTGCCAAAGTGACCACATCAAAGCGATCAGGACGTGCAAGCAGTTCTTTCATTGCAGCGCCGCCCATTGTTCCGGTTGTTCCAGTGACGAATACACGTTTTTTAGTCATTTCATTTCCTCCTCTGTACATTTTGCTAGTGTTTCTTTAATCGATGCTATCACATCATGGGCTTTAATTCCCAAGCGATCCATGGTGTCTGCGGGATTTAGATATAAATCCTCGGTTTGCAATTTTGCGCTGACAGTCATATGAATGCCATGCTCCAAGCCGGCCGCTGCTGCCTGCTGATCAATCTCTTCATAAACTGGCAACATTTCGGCATAGTCCACGACTGGAATCTGAGTGGTTTTTGTTTGACCTAAGGCTTGTACAATCATTTGATAAAATTGCTGGTATTTCATATTCAGAGCTGAAATAGCGTAGGTACTGCGGTGTGTGCCGTTTTCCAGCGCACCGACTGCTGCTTCAGCTACTTGTTCAACCGTAACCATTGCTGTGCCGCCTTTTAAAGCCGGATAGACTGCCTGACCCTTGATTTGATCGCTAAACATTTTCCACAAAGGCATTCTACCGGGCATTGTGCCGAAAATGTATGGCAGGCGTAGTGACATCACACGCATACTGCCTTCACCTTCAGCAAAGGCAATTTGTTCCTGTAGCAAACGCATCGCCGGATAAGCTTGTCTTTGTAAGTGATAGTGAGGGAATCGTTCAGCAAATTCAGCAAAATAAGAGCCGAAAACCACAAAGCTTGTCACGCCGGCCTGCTTGGCTAAACGGGCTAAGCGCTGAGTAGGTAATACGTTAGCTTCATAGAAAAACTTCATTGCCGGTTTTTCCGGAATTGTACGCTCATCCGCACCGGCTGCGTAGATAAAGCCTTGACAATCACTTAACACAGCTTTAATTTCCGCATCGCTTAAGGCCATTATGTCACCTAATGTGCAGGAAACCTCAGCAGGCAGTAGATCTGCTTCTGGTAAGGGCGGCAACGCCATCGTTTTGACTTGATACCCTCGCGCTAAAAGTTCTTTAATCGTGTAATAGCCTAAAAAGCCAGTTCCGCCTAACACAAATACTTTTTTCACTTGACTCACTCCTTATTGAAATCGTTTTCTAAAGTGTAAGTTAAAATTATGGCAAAAAAAAGGACTAAACCTTCCTAATCACTAACCTAATTGCTAGAATAAAGAAGGAGGTGTCGGCTATGGAGCAATTCTTTGACAATTTGCCTTATGTCAGCTCAGATTATATATCAGAAAATTTTCATCCCAATCAGTTGCGGATTCAGCAGGAAACCATTCGGGCAGATGAGGCGATTCATCATAAAAACGAAGTTGAATTTATTTATATTTGCAGTGGCAGCGGCAGTATTCTTATTAATGGCAACCTTTTTTCAGTTACAACAGGAGATTTACTTTTTTTGCAGCCTTATCATGTTAATGCTTTACGTTTGCAGCCCGGACAAGTGCTGACAATTTATCGGATTACCTTTTCATTGGGTTTGCTGCTGCTCATTAGTACCAATCGGCAAGAATACCTGGCTGCTATTAAGCAGGTAGAAGATGCTCAACCGATCCTCAGCTTGGCTAAACCGCAAAGAAGACAAGTGCTTTTTCTATGTAATGAAATTTCTATAGAAAAGCAGCGAAATCATGAAATGAACAATAATTTGAATGTCAGCTTAGTGGCTTTTTTAACGTATATTTTTCAGCATTATCAGCAAAAGCTGACACCAACGAAGCAACCTAGAAATCTAGCTTGGGAAATTTTGGAGTTTATCCAAGTCTATTATCGTAGTCCGCTTACTTTGGCGATTTTAGCCGAGAAGCTTCAATTGGAGCCAAAGCTAGTTAAAAAGATTCTATATCAATTAACCGGTGCCAGCTTTCAAGAGAATCTGAACCGAACTCGCATCCGCAATGCAGTGGCTTTACTGCAGTTTGAAGAGCTTTCCAGTAACCAAATCGGGAAAATCTGCGGCTATCAAACAGAAGCCAACTTTTACAAAGCATTTAAACGACTGCTGGGCGTCACCCCTGCTGTTTATCGACAGGAACAAATTTCCTATAATTCTAGCCAAACACGAATGGATGCCTGGGAAATTTATCTTTATATTCAGGAAAATTATCGGCGGGATCTGTCATTAAAAAAAGCGGCGGAGGAACTGAACGTCTCGGAAAAGAAAATCAATCAGTTGTTGCGTGAAACCTTTGCCAAAAATTTCAAGGAGATTTTATTGGCAATCCGTCTGCAAATCGGTAAAAATCTGTTAACCTCCGTTGACAAAACAATCAAAGAAATTAGCTATATTGTCGGATTTCAGGAGGTTTCATTGTTTCGTCGCCATTTTAAGAAATGCTACGGCTCTACGCCAAAACAATACGCGCTTAGCCATAAGCAGCAACTGTCCACTTTAAAAAATTAAGATTGCTCATCAAAGAAAATCGATTATTAAAGAAATAAAAAAGCAATGTCTGTTAAAAATTTAGAAAATTTAAAATTTTTGATTGATTTTTCATGCTGGTTGGCGTAACTTTAAAGATATAAATTTTTGAAAATGAGGGATGACAGTATGAGAAACTTTGAGAAATCCAGTAAGCTTGATGGCGTAAGCTATGATGTTCGTGGTCCGGTTTTAGAAGAAGCCGACAGAATGCAGGAAGAAGGCATTCGCATTTTGAAACTTAATACTGGAAATCCCGCCCCGTTTGGTTTTGATGCACCCAATGAAGTGATTCGCGATATGATTACCAATGTACGCAACTCCGAGGGTTATTCAGATTCAAAAGGAATATTTTCAGCGCGGAAGGCCATTGAACAATATTGTCAGGTGAAAGGCTTTCCTAATGTAACCATCAATGATATTTACACAGGTAATGGTGTTAGTGAATTAATTACAATGTGTATGCAGGGGTTAGTCAATAATGGGGATGAAATTTTGGTTCCGATGCCTGATTATCCGTTATGGACTGCGTCAGTTTCTTTAGCAGGCGGGACACCTGTTCATTATATTTGCGATGAGCAGGCAGAGTGGAATCCTGATATTGATGATATCAAGAAGAAGATTACTTCAAATACTAAAGCCATTGTGCTAATTAATCCGAATAACCCTACTGGCGCGCTGTATCCGAAAGAAATTTTGGAGCAAATCGTTGAAATTGCCAGACAAAACGAATTGATTATTTTCGCAGATGAGATTTACGATCGTTTGGTGATGGATGGAATGACACATATTCCGGTTGCGACTTTAGCGCCTGACTTGTTTGTAGTGACTTTAAACGGCTTGTCTAAATCGCATCGCGTAGCCGGGTTCCGTTGCGGCTGGATGGTGCTTAGCGGCAACAAAAAACATGTTAAAGGCTACATTGAAGGCTTAAATATGTTAGCGTCAATGCGACTTTGCTCAAATGTTTTGTCCCAGCAGATTATTCAAACTGCTTTGGGCGGCTATCAAAGCGTGGATGATCTTTTGCTTCCCGGTGGTAGAATTTACGAGCAGCGAGAATATATTTACAATGCAATCAATGACATTCCAGGGCTTTCTGCAGTCAAACCGAAAGCTGCGTTTTATATTTTTCCTAAAATTGACACTGCACGCTTCAACATTTATGATGATGAAAAATTTGTTTTAGATTTTTTACATGAGCATCATATTTTGTTAGTGCATGGCGGTGGCTTTAACTGGAAGCAGCCGGATCATTTTAGAATTGTCTATTTGCCAAAAATGGAAGATTTAAAAACGACTACTGCGAAAATGCGTCAATTTTTAAGTAATTATCAACAAAAGTAAACCCGATTGAATTCATGACAAAAAAGCGACTCAAAACCAAGCCGGCTTTGGGTCGCTTTTGGTTGTCTTAAAAACAAAGATAAGTTTGCAACTTATTCTGTTTCTTGACAACTTTTTTTACTGATTACCATTCGATTTGTATACTTTTCAACCATATCCGGACTGGGGTCCGAAACAACAACCAAATAAGCATTTTCATATTCTTTCTCGACATAGCCCATATAATTGCTTTTCTCCCAACGAAAGCTGATCCGTCTCTCCTGTGCCATAAGTAACACTCCTTATTTGTATTAAATTCAATCGTCTTGGTTAAGCTTTAGGTAATGTTCTTGCAGTATATTATGCAATAAAGTAAAATAAATGCATAATGCGAATTCGCATATTTTTACAAAAGGTAGATGAAAATACTCTTTTTACTTAATATAGTATGTCAATTTGACCTAGGGGTGAAGTTATGAATTCTTTTGGAGCGGTGATTAAAGAAATTCGTAAGAATCGAAAATTAACACAAAAAATGTTATCAGAAGATATTTGTTCACAAAGTGTATTGAGTCGGATCGAAAATGATGAGGAGCTGCCAAATGTCGTAGTAATGCAGCAAATTTGTCAGCGCTTAGGTGTTACGATGGATCAGATTATGCAGTTTAAGTCGGAGGATGTTCGCTTAGTTACGCGTATGTTTGATAAAATTGCGGATTATTTTCGTCATAAGGAATACCAAAAGATTTTAAATTATATGAAGGAAACAACGATTGAAGAACGTCTGCATCTAGACACGGACTGGCAGCGTTACTATTATTATTTAGGCAGCTGTAAATTTTATCTCTATAATAATTACGAGCAGGCAATTTTAGACTTGAAAAAAGGGCTATCCTATACGTATCAAGCGAATAAAGCCAATCTTTCCGACTTTGAAATTCAAGTAATCAGCTGTATCGGCAGTACTTATGGGAGTGCCGGCAACCCGGCGGAAGCAGAAAAATATTTGAAGCTAAGCATCCACTATTTTCATAAATTACCTAACATTCGAGTAAATGCTGAGCTGACCAAGATTTTTTTCAATTATGCAAAATTCTTAAGAGAACAGAATCGCTTGGAAGAAGCGCAAATATATATTGATCAAGGCATTGTTTGGGCTAGACATCGCAATAGCTACTATTATTTAGAGGAACTGTTTAAGCTAAAAAGTCAATTAATGGAACTGAAACAAAATCATGAAAAAGCAGAAGAATATCGGCTTCTTTCAGAGCAAATTCGTCGGATTGAAACTATAAAAATCTAAAAATCAGACAAAAATTTCAAAAAGGTCTACACCATTCTTGACTTCTTTCACGTTTAAGAGTACGTTTAAAGGAGAAAAATTAAAGAAAGAAGGATGACGATGAGAACGTTTATCTTTGCTGACAAATTCTTTTTGAAAAGCGATGTTAAAGGTCCAGGCTATCTGGAAATTACGGACGGATTATTTGGCGAATATTTTAAAGAGCTGCCAGATCCGTCAGCGAAAGTAATCAGAGAAGAAGGAAAATGGGTTGCACCGGGCTTGGTGGATACCCATATTCACGGATATATGAATCATGATGTCATGGACAATGATGCAGAAGGCTTGAAGGTAATGTCTGAGGGCTTACTTTCCTGCGGTGTAACTTCGTTTTTACCAACAACTTTAACTTCAAGCAAAGAGCGCTTGAAGGAGGTTGCTCAAACGATTGGCGAGGTCTATCAAGAAGTACCAGGTGCTAAGGTTCAGGGGATTTATTTTGAAGGTCCTTTTTTCACTGAAGAGCATAAAGGCGCTCAAAATCCCAGCTATTTCGGCGATCCGGACTTGGCTACTTTTAATGAATGGCAAGAAGCTTCCGGCGGTTTAATTAAGAAAATCGCTCTGGCGCCTGAACGCAAAGGCGTGAAGGAATTCGTTAAAGCAGTGACTGAAGAAGGCGTCGTGGTATCTTTGGGACATAGTGATGCGACTTTAGAGCAAGCGACTGAAGCTGTAGAAGCCGGTGCCAGTGTCTTTGTTCACGCTTATAATGGTATGCGCGGATTAAATCACCGCGAACCCGGTATGGTGGGAGCGTTACTTTCATTAAACCATGTTTTTTCTGAATTAATCTGTGATGGTCACCACGTACATCCCAATGCAGCAGACATTTTAATGGAAAAAGCCGGACATGATCATGTGGCTTTAATTACAGATTGTATGATGGCCGGCGGTATGCCTGACGGTAATTACAATCTTGGTGAATTTCCGGTTGTAGTAAAAGACGGAACAGCTCGCCTAGAATCAGGCAACTTGGCTGGTAGTATTTTGAAACTAAAAGAAGCGATTAAAAATGTCGTGGATTGGGAAATTGCCACGCCGGAACAAGCAATCATGATGGCTTCTTTAGTACCGGCTGTCAGCTGTAAAATCGACGATAAATGTGGAATGATCGCTAAAGGGCGTGAAGCTGACTTTATCGTATTAAATCCAGCGATGGAATTAGAAGCAACGTACTTAGATGGTGTGGAACGTTACCGCGCCTAGAAGTGACTGATTAAATGAAACAAACATGAAGAACGAGTCAACTGACTTGCGCTTCATGTTTTTTCATTTATTCATTATAGCCCATTGCTTGTTTGACTGTGGTCATCATTGTTTCACCCGCTAGCATTTTCAGTAGCTCAAAGGCAACATCAGCTGAGGTTTCGGGACAATACGAGGTGATAATGGTGTCATCGACAACGATGCGCTCATTCATCACCTTTGCGCCAAAAGTAGCTAATTCTTTTTGGCGATAGCCGTTTTTTAAATGATAAGTGGTAGCTTTTCGATTCATCAAAATACCGCTTTTTCCTAAAGCGAGTGCGCCTACACAGATTGCAGCAATCGGTTTTTTCTGATGTTCAAAGGCGCTAATTAAAGCAGAAAGCTGCGCATCATATGCCTCATCGTAAAAACCGTATTCTTCAAAGCCGCCCGGAATTGCTAGGGCATCATACTCATTAACGTCTATTTCGGTGATACACTTGTCTACTACGATCGGAATACCAAAAGTGCTGACCACCGTTTTTGTAAAGCCGCAGGTGTCTACTGTTATCTGACAGCCAAAATCATTTCTGGCCCAGCCAAACACATCCACGAATACACTGAATTCCATTGTTTCAAAACCTTTTGCGCAAAACAATAATACCTTCATTTTTAACCTCCCGAATGAATTGTCTAACTATTAAATCCTATTAATAGGATAGCCTTTTCGGAGAGAGAAGTAAATCGCTTCTTGATTATTGCTTAAGGACTAGGCAAGATGGCAGAAGAAAGAGTGCCATTTTCATAAGCGATAAAAAAATCCGTTAAAAATAGGTCATGTTTTTCAATATCCGCTTTATAAAGCGAAACAGGTATCACAAAGGTTTGACTCAGTGTCCCAGCAATGTAATCTCCATCAATCGTTTGAGCAACCACTAAGAAACCTTCACTCTGCAACTGAGTCACGTCGGCTAGAGAAATCGTTTCTTCAGAAGCCAAAACCTGACAATTTTGCTCAAACTGCTTTTCAATTGTCGAACTAAAGATGAAAAAAGCATCAATTTGCTGTGTTTCTGCCAAGACACAGGTTAAAAAAGCGTGCGGGTCATTTTGCGGTATTTTTTCTTTTATAGCTTGAAAATCCATGTTGCACCTCCAATTGCTCAAATTTGATTGGCTATTAATCTCAGTGATGTCCGCCTACTTTTCATTGAAAATTGTCACTCGAAAATTGATGCTTGACTGCTTAGCTAAGCCTTTTGCTTCTAAATCTATCTGCTTACAGAGCAATTCAGTTCCTTCGTAAACAGGTGTCACACGATAACGGACTGTTTCTCCCTTATCCAAGGCCTGACGAATCTGATTTTCATACTTTGTCATATAAGGCGTATTAACAGGTGTTTGGTAAAGAGTCGTTAAATTTCGTGCATCATCACCGGTTCCGCCTAGCTGGCGTCCGATCAAATGTCCGCGTGAATGATTATAAGGGTCTAATCCCGAAATAAAGCCCGGCGGTCGAATGTCTTTATTAGCGGAAGTTCCGGTATTTACCATAGCTGGCTTCAATAAAGCATCAGCACCAGTTGCCCGACCCAGTGAATCTACAGCATCATAGTGAATCCAGCCCTTTTTACTGTCTTTCATTTCATCTGCTGAAAAGGTGGCTGACCCTAGTTCCTTTGGTCCCGGATTTGTTGACGTGGTTGATTCTTTTGTTGCCGGCTTGCTCTGTTCTTGAGTATGGATCCCGAAGAAAGACTGAATATCGTTCGGTACTTGAATACCCAAAACGCCTAAAAGTAGAATAATTAATGCGGCAGCCAGCATAACAGCTGGACTAAAAGGCGGTTTTTGTTTTTTTGCCATAATTTTCTCCCATCTATTGCCTAACCTGCTATTGTCAATAGGTTAATATAAATACCTATCTATTATACGAAAAATACTAAAAAAATCAAAAAAGCTTTTACCTTGAAGAGGACTTGTTCGGCGGCATGTGATAAAATCTTTCTGAGAGGAGATTTGTGTAGATGGCATATATAGAAGTAATTAATGAATATAAACGATACCACATGGGTGATACCACTATTGCGGCAAATGACGGTGTTAGTTTTTCCGTAGAAAAAGGTGAGGTGGCGGTTATTTTAGGTCCCAGCGGTGCGGGAAAATCAACTGTTTTAAATATTTTAGGCGGGATGGATTCCTGTGACGAAGGGCAGATTATTATTGATGGAACCGACATTGCCAATTTTAATGAAAAACAACTGACCAAGTATCGGCGCAATGATGTCGGATTTGTGTTTCAGTTTTATAATTTAGTTCCTAATTTAACAACGAAAGAAAATGTAGAGCTGGCATCTCAAATCGTTACTGATGCTTTAGATCCGGTGGAGATCTTAACATCTGTCGGTTTAGGCAAACGATTAGATAATTTTCCTGCTCAGCTTTCCGGCGGCGAACAGCAACGGGTCACGATTGCCCGGGCAATTGCTAAACGCCCGAAGCTGTTGTTGTGTGATGAACCAACCGGTGCGCTGGACTATGAAACTGGGAAACAAATTCTAACGATTTTACAGGATACTGCGCGTAATACTGGCACAACTGTCCTGATTATTACCCATAATTCCGCTATTGCACCTATGGCGGATCGAGTGATTCGAATTAATGATGCGAAGGTTCGTGATATTACGATCAACGAAAATCCCCAACCTGTAGCAGATATAGAGTGGTAGGTGTAAATAGTGAAAAAGACAGCTTTGTTTAAAACAAGTATCCGTGAAATCAAACAATCCAAAACACGCTTTTTATCAATTATGGGAATTATTTTCTTAGGCGTAATGGTTTTCGTCGGTTTAAAAGCAACGGGTCCGGACATGACCAGAACAGCAACCAATTATTATCAAAAACAAAAATTGGCAGATACACGCGTAGTTTCCTCCTTAGGCTTGACGGAGCAGGATGTAAAAAAGCTTGAGCAGCTGGACGAAGTAAAAGCTGTTGTTCCAAGATACACGACAGATATTGCTGTCAGTGAAAAAAATGCGGTCGTTAAAATGATCGGTTATGATTTGAAAAAGAAAACGGAACTGAATCAGTATCTGGTTGTTTCCGGACGCTTGCCTGAAAAAAGCGGTGAAATTGCGCTTGATGCTTTAGCCAAAATTTCCGGAGATTATAAAGTAGGCCAAAGCCTATCCTTATCCGCAGAAGATAATGCGGATGGTACTGTTAAAAAGGAAAAATTTAAAATCGTCGGTTTTGTTCAATCCCCTGAATATATCGACAATACCTCTCGGGGGAACACGACGATCGGTAAAGGAACTTTAGATTATTTTGTGGTAGTACCCAAAGAGGATTTGGCTGTAGAGACCTATACGGATATTTTAGTTTCCTTTAAGAATCTTGAAGACACTGACAGCTATTCAGAAACATACAAAAAAGTGCGCGATCAAGATCAAAAGAAGGTCAAAGCAGCACTGAAAGAACGACCAAAACAACGTGCGCAAGAAATTCGTAATGATGCTCAGGAAAAGCTAGACAGCGCACAAAAGAAAATTACGGACAGTGAAAATCAATTAGCAGAAGCACAAAAAGCGTTGACTGAAAATAAACAAAAGCTGGATAGTGCAAAAGCAGAATACAATCAAGCGCAAGCCGCTTATACAGAACAAATCACCACAGCTGAAAATACATTGGCTGAAAAGCAAAACGAGGTGACTGCCGGAGAAGCTGAATTAACAGCTCAAAGAAATGAACTGGAAGCTAAAAGAGCGGAATTAGCTCAAAATGAAGCGCAGGTTGTCCAAGCGCAGCAAACCCTTACTGATTTACAGGCTCAGCGTGCAGATTTGGCGGTTTCAAATGATTCTCTTACACAGCTTGCCAACGGCTATCAAAGCTTAGCTGCTTCCGTCGCCATTTTGGATCGTGTCCCGGATGAATTATTGCCTGAAAGTGTCGGCGATGCTGCGGGACAACTGCAAGCAGCTTTGCAATCCTTAGGTAACCCGCCGGAAGTATCCAACACAGTGAATCAGTTGATTGACCAACCTGTTCGCGGGAATATCGCTGTAGTAATGAACGCCATCAACAGTGCATTGACGAGTCTTTCAGAGCAAAAGACGCAAATCAATCAAGGCATTGCGACGCTGGATCAAAACATTCAAACGATCACCCTCTCTGTTAATCAATATCAGCAAGGAATGCAGGCCATCAATGAAGGGGCAGCCCAACTAGATCAAGCCCAAGCACAGCTTGACGAAGGGAAAAATCAGCTGGCAGCCGGTTACCAGCAGTTAGAGCAGGCCAAAGCAGAAGGCCAGGCACAATTAAATGAAGCAAAAGCGCAAATTGATAAAGGGCAAGCCGCTTATGACGAAGGTGCAGCTGCTTTTGACAAAGAACAAAAAACAGCACAATCTAAATTAGAAAAAGCCAAAAAGCAATTAGCGGATCAGAAAAAAGAATTGGCGGATTTGAAAAAAGCGGATTATTATTATTTCACTCGTAAAGATAATCCCGGCTACTCAGAGTATGATGATAATGCCCAGCGGATTGCTTCGTTGTCCACTGTTTTTCCGATCTTTTTCTTCTTGATTGCAGCATTAGTCAGTCTAACGACAATGACACGAATGGTGGAAGAAAAACGAATGGAAATCGGCAGCCTGAAAGCGTTAGGCTACAAAAATGGTGAGATTGCCTTTAAGTTTTTGCTGTATGCAACCTTTGCCAGTCTGTGCGGCGCTCTTTTAGGTTTAGTAGTGGGTTATTATCTATTTCCAACGATTATTTTCAATGCGTACGGACAAATGTACAATATTCCTAATTTCGTGACGCCATGGTATGTGAGTCATAGCTTAGTTGGGATTCTCGTTGCTGTTTTATGTACGGCAGGAGCGGCGATGGTGGTCTTACGCATTGATCTCTTTAGTACACCGGCTATTCTTTTGCGTCCAAAAGCACCAAAAGCCGGTCAGCGAATTTTTCTTGAAAGAATCAAGCCGATCTGGAATCGAATGGGCTTCATAGAAAAAGTAACGGCACGTAACTTATTCCGTTATAAACTGCGGATGCTGATGACAGTGGTAGGCATTGCGGGCTGTATGGCTTTAATCATTACTGGCTTTGGCTTAAAGGATTCAATTACTGATATTGTTGAGATTCAATTTAATAAAATCTGGCACTATCAAGCGATTGTTACCTTCAAAGAAAATCCGGATCAACAAGAAATGCAAAAGTATCAGAAGGACATTGAAGCACTTTCGGATTTGAAAGGCACGATGCCGATTTATTCTGAAATTCTAACGACAACGGATAGCGCCTATGCGAAGCAGGAAGTTTCTATTTATGTACCGAAAGAACCTCAAAAAATCGATCAGTATATTCTATTTAATGAGCGAAAAGCGGGTAAAGAACTTTCATTATCGGATGATGGAGTCATTATCAATGAAAAACTGGCCAAGCTGTTCCATTACAAAGTTGGCGATCAATTAACCTTGAAAAATAGTGATAATCACAGCTATCAGCTTAAAATTCAGGGGATTGTCGAAAACTATACAGGTCATTTTGCCTACCTGTCTCCAGCTTATTATGAAAAGATTTTTGACAAGCAGCCGCAATACAATACGGAATTTCTGCTGTTTAATCGTACGCCGAATAAAAAGACGGAAGCAGCCATTGGGAAACAATTGATGGAAAATACAAATGTTTTGAATGTTTCATTCTTGTCTGTCACCAGTGATGCACTGGCAGATACTGTACGCAGTTTAAATATTGTGGTTTGGGTGTTGATTACTGTTTCTGGTCTATTGGCATTTATTGTGTTGTACAATTTAACCAACATCAATATCTCGGAACGGATCAGAGAATTATCTACGATCAAGGTTTTAGGCTTTTATGATAAGGAAGTAACGATGTATGTCTATCGTGAGAATATTGTATTAACGCTAATCGGCATTATCTGCGGCTGCTTCTTTGGGAAGCTGGTACACAGCTATGTGTTGACCACCGTAGAAGTGGACATGCTGATGTTTTCACCAACGATTCATTGGATCAGCTATCTGTATTCTGCGTTAATCACTCTATTCTTTACACTGTTAGTTATGATCTTTATGCATAAAAAATTGAAAAACGTTGATATGATTGAAGCGTTAAAATCAAATGAATAAATGAATTCAGGGTGTGACGGAAAAGCGTTTTGCTTTCCTGTCACGCCCTGTCGCTATTTTAAACAAAGCAGTAATCTTGAAATTGAGCGAATGTCGTTTCTTTCCGTTGTTTTGTAGTATCTTACTAAAAAATTGTTATTTTATAGCGACTTTCCAAGAATAGCTGTCATTTTAAATAAAGTATTGGTAAAATAGAAGTATCGTCGGAACAGGAATAAGGAGAAGGAAAAAGTACGCTGTCTTTAGCAGGGAGATGGGGAACAGGCGTAACAAGTTTGCTGGGAAGGAGTGAGGATATGATTCAAGGGATTCCGATCGTAACCATTTATATGTATGCGTTAATCGTCTGTGCAGGACTAGCATTTTTACTGCTGGTTTTTGGCGATATTTTTAATTTTGATGGCCCGGTAGATCCGATGCTGATTATACCTTGGGTGGCTTTTACTTCGTTGTTTGGTTACTTAGGTGAAAAGCTGTTAAATTGGGATCATCTGACCTTATTTATTATCAGTGCGGCGATTGCCTCTGTTCTAGTGTTCTTTTTAAATTTTTATGTATTGGTACCGCTTAGAAATGCTGAAGCAACGATTTCGATTTCAGAAAAAGACATGGAAGGCAACACAGCAGTTGTTGTCACGCCGATTCCGGTTCGCGGAATGGGCGAAATTCAATTCAGCAGTGTGACTGGTTCGATCAGTCGCCCAGCGGCATTTTATGCACCACAGGAACGGCCGCTTGAAAGAGGCGCTCAGGTATTGATCATTGAAATTAGAGAACGTGTTTGCTATGTCGTTCCCTATGAAGGAAGCCTACAATTATAAATCAAAGGAGTAGAGAAGATGGGATTAGGAATTTTAGGACCAATTGTTTTAGTTATTTTTATTTTATTGATGCTGCTGATCATTTTTATTTCAAAATATCAAACAGCAAAACCGGATGAAGCATTGATTGTCAGCGGAAGCTATTTAGGAACTAAAAATGTTCATACGGACGAGCGCGGCAATAAAATCAAGATCGTTCGTGGAGGCGGAGCTTTTGTACTACCTGTCTTTCAACGTTCTAACCGCATCAGCTTACTTTCAAGTAAGCTAGATGTATCGACGCCGGAAGTTTATACAGAGCAAGGAGTACCGGTTATGTGTGATGGTACATCCATCATCAAAATTGGCTCTTCTGTTGAAGAAATCGCTACAGCAGCTGAACAGTTTTTAGGTAAAACCAGAGAAGAACTGGAAAATGAAGCGCGCGAAGTACTGGAAGGTCATTTACGTTCAATCCTCGGTTCAATGACGGTGGAAGAAATTTATCAAAACCGTGATAAGTTTAGCCAAAGCGTCCAAGAAGTAGCCAGCGTGGATTTGGCCAAGATGGGACTGATTATTGTATCCTTTACCATTAAAGAGGTACGCGATAAAAACGGCTATCTGGACTCATTAGGGAAACCAAGAATCGCCCAAGTAAAACGTGATGCAGATATTGCCGAAGCTGAAGCGCTGAAAGAAACCCGTATCAAAAAAGCTGAGGCAGAAAAAGAATCACAACAAGCTGAATTACAGCGTCAAACAGAAATCGCTGAAGCGTCGAAGGAAAAAGAATTAAAACTGGCTTCTTATAAAGAAGCACAGGATATCGCAAAAGCCAAAGCAGACCAAGCCTACAATTTGGAAAGTGCGAGAGCGCAACAAGAAGTTGTCGCTCAAGAAATGGAAGTAAAAGTCATTGAACGTCAAAAGCAAATTGAGCTGGAAGAAAAAGAAATTATTCGTCGTGAAAAACAATACGATTCAGAAGTGAAGAAAAAAGCCGATGCGGATCGTTATGCCAAAGAGCAGGAAGCTTTAGCCCAAAAAGCACGTGAAGTAGCCGAAGCTGAAGCGGAACGTTTCCGTGTAGAAGCCCTAGCTGAAGCCGAAGCGAACCAAACACGTTTAGCTGGTCAAGCGGAAGCTGAGTCCATTTTAGCACGTGGGGCTGCCGAAGCCGAAGCGAAACAAAAGATTGCGGATGCCTTTAAAGAATACGGCGAAGCTGCTGTTTTAAGCATGGTCATGGAAATGCTGCCGCAATTAATGAAAGAGGCTGCTCAACCGCTTGGCAATATTGATAAAATTTCTGTGGTGGATACCGGTGGCGGTAGTGAAAATGCTGGTGCGAATCGAATCACGAATTATGCCACTAATTTATTAGCCGGCACACAAGAAACATTAAAAGAAACAACAGGCTTAGATGTAAAAGAATTAATTGAAAACTTCTCTAAAAAAGGCACAAGCAGCAATGTAAATGTCTACAGCGAAGAACCTAAAACAGAAGAATAACGAAGCACTTGCTTTGGTTAAATAATCAACAAAGGCATCACTTTTCCTTCAATTACAAAGGAAAAGCTGAGGCTTTTGTTTTTTTGTTATGTACAAGCTAGAAAGGCTGGCAGAATATAATAAGATTTCACGCTAAATATATTTATATTTCATCATTATCGCGATTATAAATCATATAAAAAAACGATCTTTTAAATTTTATGTCGAAAAAATGAGCTTTAATTACAAAAGTTCCTATTATATAAATAACACCAACTTTTTATTAAAAAATAATAAGAATTATATCTTTTTTATCGAAAAACATTGAAAATTAATGTGAAATAACGTATTTTTTACTAAGAAAAGTTTGTCGCTCGCTCATTTTTTGCAAATAATAAATAAGTCGTGCTACAAAAGAAAGGAGCAGATAGTTGAATAAGTTTGCATTATTCATGTCGTGTTTGTTGCTGGGAAATAGTCTAACAACGGTGAATTCAGTAGCTTTCTCTACGAGTACAAAAGAACCTGTATTGGCAGAAACTGAAACAGTCACAACCTCTCAACTAGAAGAGCTAGCAAAAAATGAACAATCAAATAGCACAGAAGAAATAAGCGCAGCTACCCAAACAAACTCGTCAGAAAATCAAGAAGTTTCTACAGAAACGACAACAACTTTTTCTGCTTCTGAAGAAAACCAACCTCAGGATAAACGAAGTGTCGCCTATGAATCTGAACTGCAGGACTCAGACGGGTATTGGCTCGTTGGCGATCTGGATACACTGAAAACATATATCGTTACCGATAAAAAAACGGAATTACGTTTAACGGCAGATATCGATATTGGTTCAACGAATCTAACCTTGTACGATGGCTTTGTTTTAGATGGGGCCGGACATACACTTAGCTATAATAAAGGAGCCAGTACGACTAATGGCTTTCATTTAAATGAATCCGATGCAACTATTACATTGAAAAATCTTAACATTGGAACACCGGATGGCCAAGGTGCTACTGGCTATTACGGCATTGTGAATGGGTATGATAGCTATACGAATATGACGATGATCTTTGAAAATATTCATTATAAAACCTCTAACGGACAGCCTTTTTATAACGTGAATGGACGAATCATTTTAAAGGGTGACAATACGTTTGAGCAGACAGGTTCCTCCACATACTCTCAAGAATGGGCGGAAACAAACTACATAGAAATTGCCTCAGGAACAACTAAAGTTGTTCATAATACAGGAGTGAATTATGGTTTTATTTATGCTCATGGTACCAGCAGCAGCAATCCGTATGCAAGCTCAGTGAATCTAATTGTCCGTTCAGGCGCAACCTTTGATGTTGAAACAGGGCATGCTTTTTTCTATAGTGCTGCTTCTTACGATCATTCAATTATTGTAGAAGATCAAGCCTCGTTCATGGTGAAGCAATCGGGAACAGATGCTATTCGTAAACGATTTATTTATCCTGATTTAAGTACAAGTGCTGCTACTAATTTTCAATTTGGTGATAATTCTAGCGCAAAGCTAGATTTCCAAGTGCCGCTTTCTTTAAATAATTCTAGAGGCGGAATGTCGATCGGAACGAATGCAACCTTTGAAATGAATGTCGCTAATGGTCAGATGTTTTCACTTGGTAGTTCAGGAACATTCAACTTGGATCTTCAAAATGTGAAGAACGCGGATTTTACTGGTACTACCGCTGATACACTAGGGCTAAGGGCGAGTGCGGGTGTAGGTAATCTTTCTTTTCGTGGAACAAATCGAATGAAAGTGACAACATACGATGATCCGAGTGCTAGCTTGCCGAGTGCATCGTTCAATAAAAAGGAAACGTCTTTAAACGTCTTGAACGGAACCTATCAAAATGTTTCAGGTGATCCGTTAAGTCAGGTTGCGTTGGATTTTTTGGGGAGTTCGAAACGATTAGTATTTACCAATGTATTGGTGCCAGATATTTTAACAACGGCTGCTGTAAATACTAGCAGTCAGGAAGCTGACTTGACTGTTACGGTAGAAAATCACGGATTGCCGATCACGCAAATTAAGTATTTCTTATACACGAATGAAGCCGATATTGGTTTAGTAGAAAAAGCCAAACATATTTATACAGATCATCAGCCAATACAAAATGACTCAACCTACCATTATAAAGTCACTGATTTAAATCCGAATACAAGATACTGGCTGCAAGCAGTTGTTTCAAATGAAAATAGTTCGGGCGAATGGGGAACTCCTATTTTGTTCGCTACGGATCCTGTTCTTCAGTCATTGACAATCAAGGAAAACGAAATAACGGAAACCACAGCAACGCTTACTGGTATTTTCGCCAATAATACAGGATTTTGGACAGATTACAGCAAAGGAGAAGAGGAGGCTGTAGGTGGACAAGTCGCTGATTATGGTGTGGGGTATGCTGATGCATCGATTCAACTAGAATATAGTCGTGATCCAGATTTCTCTGAGGTGAAGAGTGTGGCAGTAACCAATCGTTTTGGGGAAAATGACAGTCAGTTTTCAGTGGAATTAACCGCTTTACGTCCTGATTCGACTTATTATGCAAGGGTAAAAGTGACGGGTATTTCTGGTAAAGAGGTTCTTTCACCGCTGGTCTGCGAGTTTAAAACCAACTATGCTGAGGTTATTGATGTTTCGATACCTGTAGATATGTTATTTGAAACGGATAATACCCAGTCAAGTACTACAAATGCAGGAGCTATCCAAACGAAAACGGGCGCTTACGAAATAAAAAATCAGGGCAATGTAGCTACATCGGTGACTGTCACTGATTTTACTGCGAAAAATGCCGAAGCGACGAATATAGAGCTTCTATCTGATTTGAACGGACAAAATAATGCCAATCAATTAGCGTTGAAATTGCTGGCGAAAGGTCGTATGACAACCGAGATTTTTTTAACGCCGGATCTGCGAACGAATCCAGCTTTGCTTGGAACGCTGGACACGGCACAAGCAACTAGTTTACAACTAGATTTTGGCGGAAAATATTATCGTCCTTTGGGTGAAGTTGTACAGCCGGCATATACAATGACTTTAAAATTTGAAAAAGCAGAATAGGAGAGAGCAAAATTAAAACAACAGAGAAGAAACGTAAAAAGAAATGGCTGTGGCTCAGTCTATTAGTTCTTTTACTGATGCTCGGCGGAGGCTATTACTATTTTATTCATCAAAAAGAAGCTGTTCGCGTGGTAGCAGGTGATTATCTGCCTGAAGTCAAGGAAGCACAAAAAATGACGGACAAGGAAATTAAAAAAGCCGAACAAAAGGCTGTGGATGCCAGCAAATTTAATATGGTCATCAAACCAGAAGCCGTTTTTGAAACCGGGGATCAGGCAGGAACCCTTTATATTCAGAACCCGGAGCATAATGCTTATCCGATCAATGTAGTGATTACGATAGATAAAACTGGAGAAGAAGTATACTCTTCTGGAGCGCTGGAGCCGGGCTACGAAATAAAAACGGCGGTTTTAGGACAAAAGCTAGCAAAAGGTGATTATCCAGCTACAGCTACTTTCAGTATTTATGATCCCAAGACAAAACAAAAACGGGGGCAGGTCCAAGCCAGTATTACGATTAAGGTTTTAAATTAAGGAATTAACAGAACTTTAAACTGTTAATATAAATAAAAAACATAGGATAAAAGGAGCATAATTATGAAATTAACGAAAACTTTCATTGCAACAGCAATGATTTCAGGAATTGGTGTCGCCGGCTTAGCTTCAGTGGCTAGTGCTCAAACATATGACGGAGTTAATACAGGAGAAATCCAAGTAAACGGTACAATCGGCAAGGTCGATAATACCAATCCGGATGCTGAGCTTCCAGAAGGGTCGGATGACTGGATCAATGTGACTGTGGATACAGCTACTGCTTTTCACACGACAACAGCTTCCGCTCATACCCAAATTGAATCAGCTAAATATACTATTCAAAATAATTCAGGTCGCGGTGTTGCGGTCTACTTATCTTCTTTAACAGGAACACCCAATCACGTAACGCAGTTAACAATTAATCCGGAGGCAGCTTCGGCCGCTTTAAGTACTACACCGACTGCAGTGAACTTAGTCGATCAAAACGCGATCACAACAATGCCGGCAACTGCTTGGCTACTTTTAGCCAATAACGAAGGCCGTTTAAATTTAAGTAGTGATGCCCAAAACGCTTATGGAAATGCAGCGAAATTTTACTATACCGGAACTGTTTCAGAGGCTCCAACAACGGCAACAGCCGAAAATTATACGTTAACATTGCGATTCGCTTCTATTCAAGCGGATGGTACAACAATCGGTAAATAATTGATTTAACACATAGAAGCAAAACTGAGGGGTAGAAAATGAAAAAAAGTCGCAACTTAATACTAACGCTTTTATTCATATGCTTGATTTTTCCGTTAAATGAAGGGCAGTTGCTTAGCGCAAAGGCTGCATCACTTGAAATCAATGGAAGAATTGGCGGTAGGACTGAAGAAACGGAAACAGAAAAAACAGAGGAAGCTACATCCACCTACTCTTCAGATAAGCTTGCTTCACCAAATGAAAAAATAATCATTTTGGACCGCTTACCTAAAGCCGGTGAACATAGTGGGAAACGATTAAGCGCTGTTGGATTTGGTTTCCTACTGACAGTTGTTTTAATAAGAAGAAAACATAGAAAGTTAAGCAAAAAGTCAGGATCAGCATCCTGACTTTTTCTATTGTCTAGGTACACAACTTCATAATAGAAAGCCGAATAGTGTATAATAAAACGAGTCAGCTTATTTTTCTGAATCATTTTCTTTGATTTTGGCTTGAACGCGGGCTTTCAATGCCTCAAGCTCCTGTTCTTTTTTCTCTAGCTCCGCTAAGTCCTCATCGATTTCATGCTTTTCTTCAACTGGTTTTGGTTGGAAAAAAAAGTTTAAACCGATACCGACAAACGTTCCGATAAAAGTATCTGCCACTCGTGACAATGCATATAATAAGGATTCGCCCTGCGGAATGCTCAACGCGATTAACAATAGTGTAGCAATGGCCGAAATAATGCCGGAATTATTGTTAATACCATCAGAAACCACGATCAATACAATAATTAGAAAAGGCAGAAATAGTAATTCCACTAAAAAATCATTAGAAAAGAAATCTTTTACTAGAAAATAAATGATCGCTAGAAAGCCACCTAAAGAGTTCCCTAGAATTCTTGACTTTCCAAAGGAAAGACTAGTAGTTAAATCCTGTCGTAAAGAAAAAACGGCTGCTAAGGCAGCAATACTTGAAGCGCTGCGATCCATTAGTCGAAATAAAAGTATACATATCATTACAGCTAGTGCGGTTTTTAACGTACGCATGCCTAAACGGAAACGTCCGAATTCCATAAGTGATCTCTCCTGTTGGTGATAAATAATAGTTTTCTATTTAATGATAACCGAAATAGAGGTAAAATTACTAGTGTTAAAATTTATTTATCAAAGAAGAATTTGGAAGAAGGTGTCAAATGAAAATTGGTTTAAGAACAATAAAAACAGCGGTCAGCGCAACGCTGTCAATGGCCTTTGCTGGAAGCTTAGGTTTATTATTTCCAGCTTCTGCGGGGATTATTTCGGTTTTGAGTGTGACGAATACGAAGAAAACATCTCTTATGACAGGAATTTATCGCTTGTTTTCCTTAGCGCTGGCTACTTTGATTGCCTATGGATGTTTTTCATTGCTGGGTTTTACTTCGCTTGCTTTTGGCCTTTATTTACTATTATTTATTCCCAGCGCTGTTTATTTTCGTTTGTCGGATGGGATTGTGGTCAGCTCAGTTTTGGTGACTCAATATTTGATCGAAAAGGATTTGTCCTGGTCAATCATCGCGAATGAGTTTTTACTTATGACGATTGGGGTCGGCTTTGCGCTACTCTTGAATTTATATATGCCGGATGTTGAAAAAAGCCTAAAAGAGGATCAGGTGGTCATTGAAACGATGTTCCGGAAAATATTAACTAATATGGCCGCTTATCTAAACCAACACGGCAAAGAAAGAAATTTATTCGAGTCATGTGATGATTTAAAAGGTTATATTCAAGAAGGGGAAAACTGGGCAAAAAATCATGCAGAAAATCAACTGCTGTCATCTGATAATTACTATTTAGAATATTTTATTATGCGTAAAATGCAGAGCAACAGTCTAAAGGATATGCTGAAAATTTTAGAAAAAATCACTGTCGAAGCAGAGCAGGTTGAAAATATCCAGCGTTTATTAGAATTTACTGCCGAAACCTTTGCCGAAAATAATGACGGACAAGCAATTCTAGATAAAGTTGCAGAAGTTTACGAAGAATATCGCCAAAAGGCTTTGCCGAAAACCCGTGAAGAATTTGAAAATCGCGCTCAGCTCTTTCAGTTGCTGCAGATTTTCCAATCTTTCATTGAAATTAAAGCAGAATTTACAAAGCACCAAAAAGTCAGATAACCTTAAAACAGTCAGCCTGCAAGTGTTCTTTATTCATCAAAGACTTGCTTACAACGCTGACTGTTTTTAGCTATTTATTGTTATTCCAGGCTTGTTGCATTTGATCCAAAATATCGATAACATCCTTCGTTAAAAAGAGCGAGCGATTGGGTGCATCTCCTTCAATAACAGCCAGCATATTGCTTACTTCATAATTGAGCGCTTGAGCAGTATCTCCGGAAATGACTGTTTCAACTGTGCCATCATTAAAGAAAATTTTAGCTTCAGCCGCTCTAGGGTAATCATTAATCACAATATAGGCATTTTCAAAAGCGACAACGCCTTGTTTGGGCATTTTGGCCTGAAAGCTTAGGGAAACGGCTGCCATTTCCTGCTTAGCATTTTGCAGAATAGTGATGGATTGCTCATCAACGCCGGTGGAAAAAGGCTTCATTGTTGAAGCTACAACAGTTGGCTGAGCGGTTAAAAACCAGCGGGCAAAGGAAACGGCATACGTACCTATATCTAAAAGAGCCCCGCCGGCTAAATCTGGATTGAAGAAACGATTGGTTGGATCTGGCTCTTTATAGCTGCCGAATGGTGCTTGGATCATTTTTAAAGAGCCAAAGCGGTCTGAATTAATTTGACTAGCTAATTCATGATACAAAGGCATATTAAAAATAGTCATCGCTTCGGCTAAGATCAATTGCTTTTGTTCAGCCAGTTTGATGGCTTCTTGCAGTTCGGCACTATTCATTGTGATTGCTTTTTCACATAGTACATGTTTGCCGGCTGATAGGGCTTTTAATATATGAGCAATATGCTGCTTGTTAGGAACGGCAATATAAATAATAGCAATTGTTTCATCGGCAAGCAACTCGTCAAAAGAGCCGTAAGCTTTTTCGATTGAATATTTTTCGGCAAAGGCCTCCGCTTTGGTTAAGCTTCTCGAAGCGACGGCGGCAATACGACTGTTGGGTTGATCAAAGCTTTCCGCAAAGTCAGCGGCAATCTCACCGAGTCCGATAATTCCCCAGTTGTAATGTGTCATGAAGTAATTCCTCCTTAGATGATTGAATATGAAACTATCCATTTTTATTATACACGAGATTGCCAAAAGTTGACTGAATTAAACTATCCCGCTATAAAAAGAGTAATCAACATAAGAAATCAATCATAGTTTGTTAAAAATATAAAAATTTGCAACTTAAACAGATGCAATTTTTTACTATTTTCAGTAAAATAGATAAAAGGGGGCGAAATCATGCACCAAATGTATATTGATATTATTATTGATGCAATTATAGAACAATTCGAAACCGAAGAACGCTTTTATTCCGAGTATTTGCAGTTAACAAAAGAAAACTGGGAAAACTGGAAAAGTGGCAGAATTAATTTAACCGGTGAAGAAATGCAAAAAATTAAAAATCTGTTTACAGATTATGAATGGATGTTGACACAAAAGATTTTACGCCAAACCATTTTATTCCCGGAAAAAAGAAATATTGCTGTGTCAGAATATAAACGTTTAAAAACCGTTATCGCTAAAAAATGGTTACAGACGGGTGTGGGCATTGCAGAGTTGATTCCGGAAAAAAACAAGGAAGTTAAACAAACTTTTATTGATTTGAAAGTCACAGCAGCATATGGCGAATGGGGCTTTGATGATATTGTTACATTCCGATTGCCAGCCACGCTACAAGGCCAATTAGAAGGATCAAAGGTTGAATTACTTGATTGGGTAAATGAAAATCTAATGGGGACTTACGTTGGTGAATAAGTAAGTAAGGAGTTTTTTTGTGAAACAAATTTTAGGAATTTTGTCTGTAATTATTGTTTTTGGTGCGGTTATCTTCGTCATTTTTGGTAACCCGCTGGCAAATAATAAGACAAAACCATCAACCGAAACGACAGAAACAGTAACAACGAATACTCAATCTACGTCTACAACAACGAATAAACCAACACAAACATCACAAACTACGATTACGTCAGCTGTTGATTGATGGTTTGAGAAAAAAATGCTATGATCAAACAGCTCTTGTCGCTTGCTGAAACCAGTTTAGAGACGAATACTAAATAAAGTAGGGAATGTATGAATAGTCAAAGGTATCAGAAAAGAAGAAAGAAAAAGAATAATTTACCTGTCTTGTTTGCGGGATTATTAATTGCGGGCTTAGCCTTCGTTTTGACAATTAATTTGTTGTCAGATTCACCAAATACGGAAGAACAAAAAAAAGACAATGCACAGGTTTCCAAGGAAGAGTTTATCGATCGCATTAGTCCGCACGCTCAGGAGCTGCAGTCTTCTTATGGTGTTTTACCGAGCATCATTATTGGTCAGGCTATTTTGGAATCCAACTGGGGACAAAGTACATTAGCGTCCAAATACAATAATCTCTTTGGCATTAAAGCTTATGGAGACCAGAAAAAAGTGAATCTTGAAACGAAGGAATATATCAATGAAGAATGGATTGTTATTCAAGGTGATTTTCGTGTCTATGATACTTGGGAAGAATCCATGAATGACCATACCCGTCTTTTTGTGAACGGCGTTACTTGGAACCCGCGTTTGTATGAACGTGTTCTTTTAGCTAAAAATTATAAAGAAGCAGCTCAGGCCTTACAAGATGCCGGCTATGCAACAGATCCTACATATGCAGAAAAAGTGATCCACGTTATTGAAAGTTATCATCTTGATAAATATGATTATTAGTTTTGAAGGGAAGTGTACAGCATGGAAGAAAAATGGGTTCCGGAAATTGTGACGCCATTGAAGCAGGACATTGTTCGTGTGCCGAAAATTATTTCTCAAGCCAGCGGTATTCGCATTTTTGGTAAACGGATTAAATCAATTATTTTTACAACAGATATCGCTATTATTCGCAACACAGACGCCAATGCCGTCATCGCTGTTTATCCGTTCACTCCGCATCCGGCTATTACAAAAAGCATTATCGAGGCAGCGGATATTCCTGTATTTTCTGGAGTCGGTGGTGGTTTAACCCAAGGTCAGCGCTGTGCATATATGAGTTTATTTGCCGAAGCTCAAGGCTCGATTGGTGTTGTCTTAAATGGTCCTACGCCCGTTGAAACCGTTGAAATGGTTTGTGAGGTAGTCGATATTCCGGTTGTCAGTACCGTTACTTCAATTCATACGCCTATTGATGAAAAACTAAAGGCTGGTGTAACCGTGATTAACATTAGTGCTGGCAAAGATACAGCTAAAACGGTCCGCCATTTTCGAGAACGTTATCCTAAATTGCCGATCATTGCAACCGGCGGACCAACTGACGAGTCGATTCAGGAAACAATTGCTGCCGGTGCCAATGCCATTACTTATACGCCGCCGAGCAACGGTGAATTATTTAGTCATAAAATGGACAAATATCGAAATTTAGAAAAAAAGAACGATTAACAGTTTCTTTATAAGTAAGATGTTTAGTATAATAAAAAGATAACCGTCAATTTTTTTTGATATTATTGAAAAAAATAATAAGTGATGACGAAAAAAATAAGGAGTTAGTTAAATGAAAAAACAATGTTTTGTCTTGGGGGGAGTTTTACTTCTAGGAGTTCTTGGATTTGCACAAAATGTCCATGCAACAGGGGAAATGAATGAAGAGGAGCAACGCGCTGCGCTAGAGGCTGGTTATAATACGCAGCAAATTCAACAAATTGAAGAAATGCCTGATTTTTCTTTGGAGAATATTCCGGAGGAAAGTACCGCTAGAAGTTTTGAAGCTTATTCAGCCTCACAAAAAACACAAATTGTTACTGAGGCAAAAAAACACTTAGGCAAACCTTATCTTTGGGGCGGTAAAGGTCCGAATGCATTTGACTGTTCCGGCTTGACGCGTTATGTTTATTTGCAGGTAACCGGTAAAAACATTGGCGACTATACTGTGCCGCAAGAAAAGGCTGGCGAACAAATTGCTGTTTCAAAAGCTGAACCAAGTGATTTATATTTTTGGGGAACTAAAGGCAATACTTACCACGTGGCGATTGCCCTTGGGAATAATCAATACATTCATGCCCCTAATACAAATGAAGTGGTTAAAATTAATTCAACTTCTTATTTTAAGCCAGATTTTGCAGTGCGGGTGATTAAAAGTAGTACATCTACGCCAGCACCTGTCAGCACGAACTTAATCAATTATCGTACCCACATCCAAAATATTGGTTGGACTAGTTATGTTAAAGCCGGTCAATCCAGCGGAACGGTAGGCAAATCGAAGCGCCTTGAAGGCATCAACATAAAACTAGATGCTGCCGCTGAAGGTGGCATTCAATATAAGACCCACATTCAAGATTATGGTTGGCAAGGCTGGAAATCAAATAATCAATTAAGCGGTACGACCGGAAAATCGAAACGATTAGAAGCGATTCAAATCAAATTAACGGGAAATGCTGCTAAAAAATACGATGTTCAGTATCGGGTTCATTCTCAAACCTATGGCTGGCAGGCGTGGACCAAAAATGGGAACTCCGCAGGTACCCAAGGCTTAGCAAAACGTTTGGAGGCAATTCAAATCAAAGTAGTTCCTAAAAATACACCGCTGCCAGGTGGAGGTAAAGCGGCCTTTATAAAAAAATAATCTATAGAATTGATTAGAGAGTTTGAAAATTTCAATGAGAATCACTATTTTCATTGAAATTTTCATTATTTTATACTATGGTATATAAATACAAGAAGCTTATATATGGTCATAATAAGGATGACCGTTTCTACCCAACACCGTAAATGTTGGTCTATAAGTGAAAAAGAGTCTCGGACCCTTTTTTGCTTTTGCAAAAAAGGGCTTTTTGTTTTCAAATGAATGAAAGAAAAATGGCGAAGGAGTAGAAGAATGGAAGAATTAGTTAAACGAATTAAAGCAGACGGACGTGTTTTGGGTGAAGGCGTGTTAAAAGTAGACAGCTTTGTGACTCATCAGGTCGATCCTAACTTAATGGAAGCAATCGGAAATCGTTTTGCAGAAATTTTTGCCAATGCTGGAATTACAAAAGTAGTAACGATCGAAGCTTCAGGAATTGCGCCTGCTCTTTTTGCAGCTAAAAAATTGGGTGTACCAATGATTTTTGCCCGCAAAGCGAAAAGTTTAACAATGGACGAAGAGCTATTAACAGCTTCCGTTTATTCATTTACAAAACAAGTAACCAGCCAAATTTCCATTTCAAGAAAATTTTTAACGAGTGAAGACAAAGTGTTGATCATTGATGACTTTTTAGCGAATGGACAAGCAGCCAAGGGCTTGGTGGAATTATGCCAACAAGCTGGAGCAGAGGTTGATGGTATTGGAATCGTGATTGAAAAATCTTTCCAAGACGGTCGAGAATTATTAGAAAAAATGAACCTGCGTGTGGTCTCATTGGCCCGTATTGCTTCTTTAAAAAATGGTGAAGTTGAATTTTTTGAGGGGGATGCATAATTTTGGGAAGCGGCAAAAGTCAAAAGGATCAGAATGTTCATTCGGAACAAGGAAATGGCAAGTCAGCGATTTTAGGGCTGCAGCATTTATTAGCCATGTATGCAGGGGCTGTGGCAGTTCCGCTGTTAATAGGAACCGGGTTAAATTTTAATTCGGAACAAATGACTTATTTAATTTCAATTGATATTTTTATGTGCGGTATTGCCACGTTATTACAGTTGACGGTTAATCGCTTTTTTGGGATTGGCTTGCCGGTTGTTTTAGGCTGTGCCATTCAAGCGGTGGCGCCGTTGATTATGATCGGCAGTGATAAAGGAGTGGGAGCGATTTACGGCTCAATCATTGCTTCCGGCATTTTTGTCGTATTGGTTTCAGGAATTTTCTCGAAAATTAAGAAGCTTTTTCCACCGTTAGTTACAGGAACAGTGATTACTGTAATTGGCTTGACGCTGATTCCTGTGGCTGTTGAAAAAATGGGTGGTGGTTCAGCTGCTGCGCCAAGTTTTGGAGATCCGGAAAATTTACTTTTAGCGTTTGTCACGATTCTTTTGATTATTGTTGTACAAACATGGGGACGCGGGTTTATCAAATCGATTGCAGTATTGATCGGTCTAGTTGGCGGGACTGTTTTAGCAGCTATTTTAGGTCATGTAGATTTGGCTCCAGTGGGGGAAGCAACTTGGTTTCATTTTCCTCAGCCTTTTTACTTTGGTACGCCGACCTTTGATGTTTCTTCGATTTTATTGATGATCATTATTTCAATTGTTAGTATGGTGGAATCTACCGGGGTATATTTTGCGTTGGGTGATATTACAGGAAAACATGTCGGTGAGGAAGAATTGAAAAAGGGTTATCGGGCGGAAGGTCTGGCTGTCATTTTGGGCGGTTTGTTTAATACTTTCCCTTACACTGGTTTTTCTCAAAATGTAGGTTTGGTTCAACTGTCAGGAATTAAGACACGGCGCCCGATTTATTATTCCGCCATTTTCTTAATTATTTTAGGCTTATTGCCAAAGGTTGGTGCAGTTGCACAAATTATTCCGGAAGCTGTTTTAGGTGGAGGAATGTTAGTAATGTTTGGGATGGTTGCGGTTCAAGGGATGCGGATGCTTTCAAAAGTAGACTATACAAACGACAAAAATCTTTTGGTAATTGCTATTTCCATTGGCTTTGGCTTGGGCTTTAATATGCTGCCAACGTTATTCCAGCAAATGCCTGCTACGGTTAGTATGTTTACGGGCAATGGAATTGTTATGAGCAGTTTAACAGCGATTATTTTAAACTTACTTTTTAACGGTATCAAAAAGGAACAATAGCAGCAGGTTCTTGTCTGTGGCTAAGCGATGATTGAAAGGTCGTCACTTAGTCACTTTTCTTCTTTTTTGTTAAATAACGAACATTAACATTAAAAAAAATAATAATATTCGATTTTTCTTTGACAGTCGCCTGGTCCGTTGCTAAAATGAAGAAAATGAGGTATGAAAGGGGAAGTTTATGTCTGTCTTGGTTTCAGTTATTATGGGAAGTACTTCCGATTGGCCAACAATGAAGCATGCGTGTGATATCCTAGACGAATTTGCTATTAACTATGAAAAAAAAGTTGTTTCTGCTCACCGTACGCCTGATTATATGTTTGATTTTGCAGCTCAAGCGAGAGAGCGTGGGATTAAGGTCATTATCGCCGGAGCCGGCGGTGCGGCACATTTACCAGGGATGGTTGCCGCTAAAACGACGCTGCCGGTCATTGGAGTACCTGTACAGTCAAAAGCGTTAAATGGGCTGGATTCACTTTTGTCGATCGTACAAATGCCGGGCGGTGTTCCGGTAGCGACCACAGCGATTGGAAAAGCTGGGGCAATTAACGCAGGACTGCTTGCAGTTCAGATGCTTTCAATGTATGATGTAGAGTTAGCAGGAAAATTAGACAATCGTCGTAAATTTCTTGAAGAAACTGTGATGGAAAGTAGTGATGAACTTGAATAATCCTTTATTGCCGGGGCAAACGATCGGTATAATTGGCGGAGGTCAATTGGGTAGAATGATGGCTCTTAGTGCTCGGGAGATGGGGTTTCGTGTAGGAGTTTTAGACCCAACGGCGGATTGTCCGGCAGCTCAAGTGGCAGATTGGCACTTAATGGCTGATTATGACGATTTAGACGCATTGAAAGAATTAGCGCAGCGAGCGCAAGTGTTAACTTATGAATTTGAAAATGTCGATGTAGGCGCATTGCTGCAAGTGGAAGAGCTGGTCAATATTCCTCAGGGAACGGATCTCTTAGCGATAACACAGGATCGTTTACTGGAAAAATCTTTTTTAGAAGAAAATAATATTGTGATTGCACCTTATGCAACGATTGTTAGCCCGACTGATATTCAGGATGCAATTGATGGTATCGGCTATCCTTGTGTCTTAAAAACAACTCGGGGCGGTTACGACGGCAAGGGTCAATTCGTTTTGTACAGCTCTTCTGACTTAGTCCCTGCAATGGATTTGCTGCGCAAAGGTACTTGTGTTTTGGAAGCGTGGATCCCTTACGAAAAAGAAATTTCTGTACTGGTCAGTGGAAACGGCTGTGGAGCATATACTGTTTTTCCAGTGGTTGAAAATCTTCATCGCAATAATATTTTACATGAAACCATTGCACCGGCTAGAATTGAGACGGAAGTGATGGAGGAAGCACAACGGATAGCCCGTGTCATTGCAGAAAAAGTTGCTTTGGCGGGGACCTTGGCAGTCGAAATGTTTCTGACAAGTAATGGCGGAATCTATGTGAATGAACTTGCCCCTAGACCGCATAATTCTGGTCATTATACGATTGAGGCCTGTTCTATGAGCCAGTTTGATGCACACATTCGTGGCATTTGCGGCTGGCCTTTGCCGGAAGTGAACCTGTTATCAAGTGCTGTAATGGTCAATATTTTAGGGAATGAATTGAAGGAAACGTTGGAGCTGATTCCTGAAAAGGCGGACTGGCATTTTCATTATTATGGAAAAGCAGAAGCAAAACCTGAGCGTAAAATGGGTCATATTACGATCTTGAGCGAAGATGTGTTTGAAACACTTGAAGAAATTTATCAAACGAATATTTGGGATTAAAGGAGCAAAACAGATGATTGATCGTTATACACGCCCTGAAATGGGCGCAATTTGGACAGATGAGAACCGCTACCAAGCTTGGCTGGAAGTAGAAATTTTAGCTGATGAAGCCTGGGCTGAATTAGGCGAAATACCAGCAGAGGATGTCAAAAAAATTCGGGCGCAGGCTTCTTTTGATGTTGATCGAATTTTAGCGATTGAGGCTGAAACGAGACATGATGTGGTCGCTTTTACCCGGGCAGTTTCTGAAACGTTGGGCGAAGAACGGAAGTGGGTTCATTACGGCTTGACGAGTACGGATGTTGTAGATACTGCGTACGGCTATTTATTGAAACAAGCGAACGATATTTTACGTCGAGATTTACGTGCATTTACAGAGATTATCGGTGAAAAAGCCAAGGAACATAAATATACGGTCATGATGGGAAGAACCCATGGCGTTCATGCAGAACCGACCACTTTTGGCTTGAAATTAGCATTATGGTATTCTGAAATGAAACGTAATCTTGAACGCTTTGAGCATGCAGCTAAAGGAGTGGAAGCTGGTAAAATCAGTGGGGCTGTCGGAACCTTCGCAAATATTCCGCCATTTGTAGAGGCTTATGTATGTGAGCATTTAGGTATTCGGGCGCAAGAGATCTCGACGCAAGTATTGCCGCGGGATTTACATGCGGAATATCTGTCGGCGATGGCGTTGATTGCGACAAGCATTGAAAAATTTGCTACGGAAATCCGTGGGCTGCAAAAATCTGAAACTAGAGAAGTAGAAGAATTCTTCGCAAAAGGCCAAAAAGGTTCGTCAGCTATGCCGCACAAGCGTAATCCGATTGGCTCTGAAAATATGACTGGTTTAGCTCGCGTAATTCGTGGACATATGATCACCGCGTATGAAAATGTTACTTTGTGGCATGAACGTGATATTTCACATTCATCGGCTGAACGAATTATTATCCCTGATACAACTATTTTGTTAAACTATATGCTGAACCGCTTTGCTACAATCGTCAAAAATCTGACGGTCTTTCCTGAAAATATGAAACGTAATATGGATGCTACGTATGGCTTAATCTATAGTCAACGGGTCTTGCTGAAATTAATCGATCATGGCATGACGAGAGAAGAGGCTTATGATTTGGTACAACCAAAGACAGCCTATGCTTGGGATCATCAGACCGCCTTCAGACCTTTATTGGAAGCGGACGAAAAAATTACTTCTGTTTTATCAGAAGCAGAATTGGACGACGCATTCGATTATCACTATCATTTGAAAAATGTCGATCAAATTTTTGAGCGTGTCGGCTTGGGAGAATAGTTTTTCTAAGGAGCTTAAAAAACAAAAAAATCTTATTTCGATGAGCATCGGAATAAGATTTTTTTTGTTTTTTAACTTAAATAGTGATTCCACGTAACGTATGTAATGGCTTAGCTGTCGGTGCTTTTAACATGGACAGTAATGCTTCGACTAAAACATAACTGCATTCTGTTGTATTAAAATAAACTTGGAGACAATAATTATTTTTAAAGAAATGTTGTTCGTGTATTTGATGGATAATCAATTCATTATTATGATTGTTCATGTAACGGATTGTTCGCTTTCTTCTTTCGGAATGGCGCCGTGCCACTCTCTTTAAATTTTTAAAGGTATAATAAGTGCTGTACTGATTCAATTTGTGGACATCTTCCAAAGCGAGCAGATCATTGTATAATCTGGTTTTTTCTTCAGGTGTCAATCCTGCTAGAAAATCTTCTGCTAAACTATCATAATCGCCGATCATCTTTGTGTTCCCTCCCAAAAAAGTATCACTTTACCTTATAAAGAAAAAATGAAATCTTCTGATCTTCTACGTTATTCAGCATATCATTTTTCTAGTTATTTGTAAATGCTTACAAGTATTTAAGTTTTTTATAAGAAATAATCAATTAAAAAGTTAAAAAGAAAATACGAACGATAATGAGAATATTTGATTAAATTGTTAATGAAATGTTGACCTGTGATTAATGGCTTGTTAAAATGTAAACAAATAAAAAGCGAATAATATAATGGTTAGTATTCGTGAATATATGGAATAGGATGTGGATTGAGTGGTTGTGAAGCAGGAATTATTATATCAAGGAAAAGCTAAAAAGCTATTTAAAACAGAAGATCCAGCTACATTATTAGTAGAATACCTTGATCAGGCAACAGCGTTGAATGGCGCTCGTAAAGACGAAATAGCTGGTAAGGCAGCGTTGAACAATCAAATAACAGCCCTAATTTTCGAACGTTTAAATGAAAAAGGTATTAATAGCCACTTTATCAAAAAAATGTCTAAAAACGAACAATTAGTAGAAAGGTTGAAAATTTTTCCGTTGGAAGTTGTCGTCCGCAATTATTCTGCGGGAAGCTTCGCCAAGCGCTTAGGGTTTGACGAGGGGGTGCCGCTGGCATTCCCAGTTCTTGAATTTTATTTTAAAGACGATCACTTGGATGATCCCTTCATCAATGAAGACCATATAAAAATTTTAAAGCTGGCTGACGAAAAGGAAGTAGCGGAAATTAAAAAGCAGGCAAATGCGATTAATCAAGCGTTGATTGAGCTGTTTAAGGAAATTGGTATTCGGTTAATCGATTTTAAAATTGAATTGGGCAAGCGAGCCGACGGTACGATTTTATTGGCGGATGAGATTACGCCGGATACTTGTCGTTTATGGGATGAACAAACCAATGAGCATTTAGATAAAGATGTGTATCGAAGAAATTTAGGTGAATTGGTACCTGTGTATCAAGAAGTGCTTGAACGCTTAACTAAAAAAAATTAATTAAAAAGGAGAAAAACACATGTATCTGGTAAAAGTTTATGTCACGTATAAGGACTCAGTTTTAGATCCACAGGGAGAAGCGGTAAAAGGAGCGGTTCATCGTTTAGGATATGCGGAAATCAGTGAAATTCGCATCGGCAAATATTTTGAAATTAAAGTGGCGCAGCCCACGCAGCCGATTGAAACAGTCGTTGAAGAAATCTGTGATAAATTATTGGCAAATGTCAATATGGAAACGTACCGCTACGAGATTACGGAGGAAGCCTAATATGAAATTTGCAGTCATCGTTTTTCCCGGCTCCAATTGTGATCTTGACATGCTATGGGCGGTAAAAGAAATTCTGGGTGCTGAAGCTGAATACGTGCCGCACACGGCTAGAAGCTTGGACGGCTTTGATGGTGTCTTAATTCCGGGTGGTTTTTCGTATGGCGATTATTTACGCTGTGGCGCTATTGCCCGTTTCTCTGAAATTATTCAAGAGGTTATTCGGTTCGCGGAAGAAGGCAAGCCGGTTTTTGGTACCTGCAATGGCTTTCAAATTTTGACCGAAGCCGGACTTTTACCAGGTGCTTTGCTGCGAAATGATTCGCTGCACTTTGTCTGTAAAACCACCACGCTTAACGTCGTCAATAATCAAACCATGTTTACTACAGCCTACGAAAAGGACGAACAGATTCGGATTCCTGTCGCACACGGCGAAGGAAGATATTACTGTGATGAAGCCACACTTAAAAGCTTGCAAGAGAACAACCAAATTGTTTTCACCTATGCACAAGAAAATCCCAACGGCAGCGTGGAAAATATTGCCGGCATTATCAATGAAAAAGGAAATGTTTTGGGCATGATGCCGCATCCGGAACGCGCGGTTGAGGAGCTGTTAGGGTCAGCAGACGGCTTGCGCTTTTTTAAATCTATTGTTGAAAATTATCGAAAGGCTGGTGTACAAGTATGATGAAAATAACAGAACCGACAGCTCAGGAAATTAAAGAGCAGCGTATTTATGCTGAATGGGGCTTGACGGACGCTGAATATCAGCTAATTGAAAAAGACATTTTAAAACGTATGCCTAATTACACTGAAACTGGTCTATTTTCGGTAATGTGGAGCGAACATTGCTCTTACAAAAATTCAAAGCCGGTTTTGAAGAAATTTCCAACGAGTGGACCCAACGTGCTGCAAGGTCCCGGAGAAGGAGCTGGGATTGTTGATATTGGTGATGGTCAAGCCGTGGTTTTTAAAGCCGAAAGTCATAATCACCCTTCTGCGGTGGAGCCTTATGAAGGTGCTGCTACAGGCGTCGGCGGTATTATAAGAGATATTTTCAGCATGGGAGCTAGACCCATTGCTTTGTTGGATTCCCTGCGTTTTGGGGAATTAGATAATGAACGGACGAAGTATTTACTGGAAGAGGTTGTTGCAGGAATCAGTGGTTACGGCAATTGTATCGGGATTCCCACAGTTGGCGGCGAGGTCGCTTTTGATGCCTGCTACGAAGGAAATCCCTTAGTCAATGCGATGTGTGTTGGCTTAATTGACCACAAAGACATTCAAAAAGGTCAAGCCAAAGGAGTAGGCAATACGATTATGTACGTCGGCGCGAAAACAGGACGCGACGGCATACATGGTGCTACTTTTGCTTCAGAAGAGTTTGTCGAAGGAGAAGAACAACAACGCTCAGCTGTGCAGGTCGGCGATCCCTTCATGGAAAAATTATTGTTGGAGGCTTGTCTGGAATTAATTTTGGAGCATGCGGATCTTTTAGTCGGAATTCAAGATATGGGGGCAGCAGGGTTGGTTTCTTCCAGTGCCGAAATGGCTTCGAAAGCTGGTTCTGGTTTAGTCTTAGATTTGGATGATGTCCCGCAGCGAGAAACAGGTATGACGCCTTATGAAATGATGCTGTCTGAATCGCAGGAACGAATGCTGATTTGTGTTAAGCAAGGACGAGAAGCGCAAGTGACAGAATTATTCAAAAAATATGAGCTGGATGCTGTAACGATCGGCAAAGTAACCGACGATGGTCAATATCGCTTATACCACAAAGGTGTAGAGGTTGCGAATATTCCGGTTGATGCACTGGCAGAGGAAGCGCCGGTTTACCATAAAGAAATGAAAGAACCGGCTAGAATCCAAGCCTTTGCTGAAAAAGCAGACTTTGTTCCAGAGATCAAGGATGGAACAGAAACCTTACTGCAGCTTTTACAGCAGCCGACAATCGCTTCAAAGCAGATGATTTATCAAACCTATGACTCGCAAGTACGGACAAATACTGTTGTTCAGCCCGGCAGTGATGCGGCTGTTTTGCGTGTCCGAGGAACTAATAAAGCATTAGCCATGACGACGGATTGTAACGCTCGTTACCTTTATTTAAACCCGGAAATTGGTGGACAAATTGCAGTAGCAGAAGCGGCGCGTAATATCGTGGCTTCCGGTGGCCAGCCATTAGCGATTACCGACTGCTTAAACTACGGCTCGCCGGACAAACCAGAAGGCTTTTGGGAGCTTTCAACCTCAGCTGACGGAATTGCGAAAGCCTGCGAAGTGTTGGCAACGCCAGTCATTTCGGGCAATGTCTCTTTATACAATGAAACGAACGGACAAGCAATTTATCCTACGCCAATGATCGGGATGGTGGGTCTGATTCAATCCTTGAATGATATTACGACACAGGATTTCAAAGCAGCCGGTGATTTTATTTATGTAGTTGGAAAAACAAATCCCGATTTTAATGGCAGTGAGCTGCAAAAAATGCATTTAGGTAAAATCGAAGGCAAGCTGATGGCGTTTGACTTGGCGACTGAAAAAAAACATCAGGATTTAGTGCTACAGGCCATTCAAGCTGGTTTAGTGCAAAGTGCGCATGACTGTTCCGAAGGGGGCTTGGGCATTGCGTTGGCAGAAGCAGCTTTCAACCAAGAACTTGGTATCGATGTTGCGGTAACAATGCCGGTTAGCTGGCTGTTTGCTGAAACGCAATCACGTTTTGTTCTTTCAGTTTCGCCAGAAAAGCAACAGGAATTCGAAGCGATCATGCAGGATACGGCGCAATTCGTCGGTAAAGTAACAGACAATCGCCGTCTGCTCATCCAAGCGGCAGATCAGCAAATTGATGTAGCGACGCAAACGGCTCGAAAATTATGGGAGGATGCGATTCCATGCCTTATGAAGTAAAAAGCTTAAATGAAGAATGCGGCATTTTCGGTATTTGGGGTCATTCGGACGCAGCGCAAATCACTTATTTCGGGCTGCATAGCCTGCAGCATCGTGGTCAGGAAGGTGCCGGGATTGTTGCCAATGATGGTGGCAAGTTAAACGGCTATCGTGGCTTGGGCTTGCTTTCTGAAGTGTTCAAAGATGATCGTTTACTTCTTTCACTACAGGGTAGCGCAGCAATTGGTCACGTTCGGTACGCAACCTGCGGTAACGGCAGCGTAGATAACATACAACCGTTTCTCTTTAATTTCTCCAATAATTCCTATGCGTTAGCCCATAATGGTAATCTGACCAATGCCAAAAGTCTGCGCAAAGAATTAGAACAAGGCGGAGCTATTTTTCATTCAAATTCTGACACAGAAATTTTAATGCATCTGATTCGACGCAGTAAACAGCCGACCTTTATTGAACAGCTGAAAGAAAGTCTGCGGGCAGTTAAAGGTGGCTTTGCCTATTTGTTGCTGACGGAAACCAGCATGATCGCCGCTTTGGATCCCAATGCCTTTCGACCGCTTGCTATTGGTCAAATGAAAACAGGTGCGTATGTCATCGCCAGCGAAACCTGTGCTTTGGAAGTAGTGGGTGCTACCTTTGTTCGCGATGTTGAACCCGGTGAAGTCATTATTATTGATGATAACGGCTACCATATTGAAAAATATACAGAAGATACGCAATACGCGATTTGTGCGATGGAATACATTTACTTTGCGCGGCCGGATTCTAATATTGCCGGTGTCAATGTGCATACCGCCCGTAAGAATATGGGCAAGCGTTTAGCTCAAGAAGCGCCTGTGGCAGCAGATATGGTTGTCGGGGTGCCGAATTCCTCTTTATCTGCTGCCAGTGGTTATGCAGAAGCCAGCGGGATTCCTTATGAAATGGGCTTAGTGAAAAGTCAATATATTGCGCGAACCTTTATTCAGCCAACGCAGGAATTAAGAGAACAAGGTGTTCGCATGAAGCTTTCGGCCGTTAGAGGTGTCGTCGAAGGCAAACGAATTATCATGGTGGATGATTCCATTGTACGAGGGACGACCAGTCGGCGCATTGTTCAGCTGTTAAAAGAAGCCGGAGCAAAAGAAGTCCATGTCCGCATTGCTTCACCGCCATTAAGGTTTCCTTGCTTTTACGGCATCGATATTCAAACAAGAAAAGAACTGATTGCAGCAAATCATTCCGTCGCTGAAATTGAACAGCTGATTACTGCCGATTCGCTAAGCTTTTTAAGTGAGCAGGGGCTGATTGATGCGATTGGTTTAAACTTTGATGCACCTTATTCAGGGCTATGTATGGCGTATTTCAACGGCGATTATCCAACGCCGCTTTATGACTATGCAGAACAATATCAAGCATCATTACGGGAAAAAATTAGCTTTGCCTAAAAGAAGACAGCTTAACTAAAAGCAGGAGGAAATTCGATGGAAAATGCTTATGCAAAAGCGGGCGTAGACGTAACGGCCGGCTATGAAGTCGTGGCACGTATCAAAAAGCACGTAAAAAGAACAGAACGTCTGGGTGTAATGGGAGCACTCGGTGGATTTGGCGGTTGTTTTGATTTAAGTGAACTAAACGTAAAAGAACCTGTTTTGGTTTCAGGAACAGATGGCGTAGGCACAAAGCTAATGGTCGCAATCAAAGAGAACAAGCATGACTCAATCGGGATTGATTGTGTGGCTATGTGCGTCAATGATATTGTTGCACAAGGCGCAGAACCACTGTATTTTTTAGATTATATTGCTACCGGAAAAAATAATCCGGAACAGCTGGAGCAGGTCGTTGCTGGTGTAGCGGAAGGCTGTGTGCAGGCGGAAATGGCGCTGGTTGGCGGCGAAACTGCCGAGATGCCAGGTATGTATGGCGCTGAAGATTACGATTTAGCCGGCTTTGCTGTAGGCGTGGCTGAAAAAAGTCAGCTGATTACAGGGGCAGACATTCAGGAAGGTGATCTTCTGATTGGATTGCCGTCAAGTGGTATTCACTCGAATGGCTATTCACTGGTACGCAAAATTTTCTATGAAACACACCAATTATCAGGTAGCGTGTGCTTACCTGAATTAAATGAAAAGCGCTTAGGTGAAGAGCTTTTAACACCAACGAAAATTTATGTAAAACAGGTATTGCCGTTGATAAAGCAGCAGCTGGTTAAGGGAATTGCGCATATTACAGGAGGCGGCTTCGTTGAAAATATTCCGCGTATGCTACCTGAAAACTTAGCTGCTGACATCACGTTAGGAAGCTGGCCAGTACTGCCGATTTTTACTGCACTTGAAAAATACGGCGGCATTCCTTCTATGGAAATGTATGAAATTTTCAATATGGGCATTGGTATGGTGCTAGCAGTGGCGCCGGAAAAAGCTGATAGTGTACGCACAATTTTAAGTGAAATGGACGAAGCTAGCTATATTATCGGTAAAGTCACCGCTAATACGGGACAATCACTTTATCTAAAAGAGGTGTAGCCATGAAATTAGCAGTATTTGCTTCGGGCTCAGGCAGTAACTTTCAAGCGATTGCTGAAGCGATTCAAAAGGGGCAGCTTGAGGCAGAAATCGGGTTGCTGTTTTGTGATAAAAAAACGGCGTATGTCCTGCAACGGGCTGCCGCCTTACAAATTCCAGCGGTGACTTTTTCGCCCAAAGATTTTCCTTCAAAGGTACAGTATGAGCAGGAGATTCTCCGACTATTGGAAGAAAATGAAATAGAATTGGTTGTTTTAGCTGGGTATATGCGGATTATCGGAGCAACCTTATTAGCCCGTTTTGCCAATCGAATGATCAATATTCATCCTTCCTTGTTGCCTGCATTTCCGGGTATTCATGGAATTCAGGACGCTTTTGAAGCGGGAGTGGCAGAAACCGGTGTGACGATTCATTATGTTGATGCGGGAGTGGATACGGGCCCGATTATTGCTCAGGAAAAAATCAACATTACTACGGAAGATACTCTTGCAACCTTGACAGAAAAAATCCATACTATAGAACATAGACTATATCCAACTGTATTACAAAAGCTGATTACAACGCAGAAGGAGCGAGCAATTGATGACGAAAAAAAGAGCCTTAATTAGCGTTTCCGATAAAGCAGGAATCGTTGATTTTGCTGCCGGATTAATAAAAGCCGGTATTGAAATTATTTCTACAGGCGGTACGAAAAAAGCTTTGGATCAAGCGGGCATCCCTACGATTTCCATTGAAGAGGTCACAGATTTTCCTGAAATGATGGATGGTCGAGTGAAAACACTACATCCTAAAATTCATGGCGGTTTATTAGGGCGCCGCGATTTAGACAGTCATTTAAAAGCGATGACTGAGCATGATATCCTTCCGATCGACTATGTCTGTGTGAATCTTTATCCATTCAAAGAAACGATTTTAAAACCTGCTGTTACAGAAGAAGAAGCGATTGAAAATATTGATATAGGCGGTCCTAGCATGCTGCGCAGTGCAGCGAAAAACTTTCAGTCGGTTACTGTGGTCGTTGACCCGAGTGATTATAGTAAGGTTTTAGCAGAGCTTGCCGAACAAGGAGCAACCAGCTTAACGACCAGAAAAAAATTAGCAGCTAAAGTTTTCCGACATACTGCGGCTTATGATGCATTGATTGCTAATTATTTAACAGAGCAGGCTGAAGAAAAGGAGCCTGAATTATTGACGCTGGCTTATGAATTGAAGCAGCCCTTAAGATACGGAGAAAATAGTCACCAAAAAGCAGCCTTTTATCAAGAGGCTTTACCAGTAGCTTTTTCTATTGCCAATGCTGTTCAGCTTCATGGCAAAGAGCTGTCCTATAATAATATTAAGGATGCGGATGCTGCCATTCGTATTTCTAGAGAGTTTGACCAACCGACTGTGGTAGCTGTTAAGCATATGAATCCTTGCGGCATTGGTACGGCTGATGCCATTGAAACAGCTTATCAGGCGGCGTATGAAGCAGATCCGGTATCGATTTTTGGGGGAATCATTGTCTTAAACCGTGAAGTGGACTTGCCATTAGCGGAAAAAATGCATCAGTTGTTTTTAGAAATGATTATCGCACCCGGGTTTACACCCGCAGCCTTTGATCGCTTAGCAACGAAAAAGAATCTGCGTTTAATGACATTAGACTTTTCTAAAAAGGATCAAGCAACCGCTGATGAAAAAGTATCTGTTTTAGGAGGACTATTGATTCAAAATCAAGATATTCTTTTAGAGGAGAACCAAAATTGGCAAGTGGTAACGAAACGTCAACCGACGAAAGAAGAGCTTAATGCGCTAACATTTGCCTGGAAAGCCGTGAAGCATGTGAAAAGTAATGCGATTGTTCTTGCCAATGAACATCAAACGGTAGGAATTGGTGCGGGTCAAATGAATCGTGTCGGTTCAGTAGAAATTGCTGTGCAGCAAGCCAAGGACAAGCTAAAGGGAGCTGTTTTAGCTAGTGATGCTTTTTTCCCGATGAGCGATAGTGTAGAGTATGCCGGTAAGCATGGTATTAAGGCGATTATTCAGCCCGGCGGCAGTATTAAGGATCAGGAGTCAATTGAAATGGCCGATAAATATGGCATTACGATGCTGTTTACCGATGTTAGACACTTTAGACATTAAAAGGAGAGAGTCATGGGATTAAAAATTTTAGTCATTGGCAGTGGTGGACGTGAACATGCAATTTGTAAAAAACTACTTGAAAGTCCGCGTGTGTCGACTGTATTTTGCGCGCCCGGCAATGCTGGAATGAAAAGAGATGGCATTCAATTAGTGCCGATTGCCGAAACAGAGCATCACGCGTTAATTGCTTTTGCTAAAGAGCAGACCATTGATTGGAGCTTTGTTGGACCAGAAGTGCCATTGTTAAACGGGATTGTAGATGACTTCGCGGCTGCCGGTCTGCTTATTTTCGGACCTAAAAAAGCCGCAGCTTTAATCGAAGGCTCAAAGGATTTTGCTAAAAAAATGATGGATCTTTATGACGTGCCGACCGCTGCCTACCAAACCTTTACTGATTTTGAGCAGGCACAAGTATACGTAAAAAAGCTCGGCGCACCTATTGTTATTAAGGCAGACGGACTTGCAGCCGGCAAAGGTGTGGTGGTGGCTGAAAACGAAGCAGAAGCAATTTCTGCATTGGACGAGATGCTGAACAACCATAAATTTGGCGCCAGCAGCGGCAAAGTCGTGGTCGAAGAATTCCTTGTAGGAGAAGAATTTTCTCTGATGGCCTTTGTTCGTAATCAGGAAGTGTATCCAATGGTCACGGCCCAAGATCACAAACGTGCCTTTGAACAGGATCGTGGCCCCAATACTGGCGGCATGGGTGCTTACGCGCCAGTACCGCAAATCGCGGATGAGCTAGTAGCAGAAGCAGTGGAAACGATTTTAAAGCCGATTGCTAAAGGTCTGGTGGAACAGGAGCGAGCTTTTTCAGGAATTTTATATGCTGGGTTGATTGCCACCGAAAGCGGTCCGAAAGTAATTGAGTTTAATGCCCGCTTTGGCGATCCGGAAACGCAAGTAGTGCTGCAGCGTTTGGAAAGTGATTTTGCTGAAGTGATCGATGCTTTAGTAACGAATCGTCAGCCGGAGATTCGCTGGAAAAAGTCAGGATTTCATTTAGGCACAGTCATTGCGGCTAACGGTTACCCCGAAGCCTATGAAAAGCAGATTCCGCTCCCTGATTTTTCCGCAGTAAAAGATGCTACTATTTACTTTGCTGGTGTAGAAGAACAGAAAGAGCAACTTGTTTCAGCTGGCGGACGTATTTATTTAGTGGAAGCAAGCGGCGAGACCTTACAGGAGGCGCAAGCCAAGGTTTATCGTACGTTGGACAATCTGGATACATCAGGCTGTTTTTATCGTAAGGATATTGGTTTTAAAGGAATGAAATAAGCAGTAAACGATAGTTAAACGTTTTATGGGTGAAATTGTTACCACCCAGCGTTTATTCTATCGTTTTTTTCTCTTTTTTAGTAAAAAACCACAGATAATCGGCTCGCAATCTATGCTATAATCTACTTGGAAAGGAGGGAAGTAAAATGAAAAATAAAACAAAACAAGGGTTGTCTTATTCCGTAACAGAAATGAAACAGTCGCCGATGACAATTTTCGAAAAAGCGCAGGAAAAGAATCAAGGCATCTACATTTACAATCGAAATACTGTTGCTGGTGTCATAGTGAGTGCAAAGCAATATGAAATGTTGGTTAATAAAAAGGTTAAAAAAACAAAAAAAGACCAAAAACTTTCCGGTTTAAAACAAATGGTACGCGAAACTATTGCGTTTGGCTCGCTCATTACGACCAAAAACCTGGATGATCAATTAGTCTCGCTCGGCTTTATCACAAAAAAGGTTGGTATCGATGATTACACCGAGATCATGACGGAACTAAATGAAACCGGCAAAGTTAAATATGATCTGCAAAAGAAAGAAGATCGCACGAAAATTTTTGCTGAAGTGATTGGAGAACAAAGTAACCAATCAAAATGGCCGGACAAATTAATTGTAAAAAAAGTATACATACGAGAGGTCGGGACAAACACCCATGAGGGCCATAGCCCTCACCAAACAGAATGAAAATAAAGTGTATAAAGTGATCGACCTACAAGCTATTACCTGGC
>NZ_JBIYEU010000023.1:0-45599 GCF_044909655.1 Enterococcus sp. UD-01
CGAATAACCGAAAGTAAAACAGCTTAACAACAAATAAAAAAACGGAGTAGATTTCTCTACTCCGAAAAAAGTCTAACTTTTTGGGGTCACTACAAGACTTCCCATCTTTTTCTACTTTTAAGCTGGTGCATCAGACAACACCCAAGTCAGCTTGGCCGTATATCGTTGTGCTTCAAAACCGTTTTGCGGTACGTGAAGTTTCACATTTTCATTTTGACCATCTTTTCCTTCAAAAACAGCAGCAAATGCCCCAGCACCATGCCTCATTTCAGCAATCATAATATCTTGGACTTCACTATTTAACGTAAAGACGTCACTCGTTAATTGGGGTGCAAGAGATAAAGAATTATTTTTTGTTACCACTTTTCCGCCGCTTAAAATCATTTTAGCACCTCTTAGCGCTTGACCATTTTCTCCAATGAAGGGGGAGATAGACACACCTAATTTCCAACCCATTCCACCACCGCGAGTATCATTAACTTGCACATGCGGCTTCTTATTTAAGGCATAGTAATCTGCATCCCCCTGCTTAACTTCATGTTCTCCAAAGGTAATGTTAGAGGCAAAAGGAATCGTTAAGGCTCCCTTATCCCCTGTCTCTGGATGATCATCATGCGTATCGTCCGGCACAATAGGTTCTGCATCTTCACCTGAACCTGGTTTTAAAGTTAAATCCGTATTGGAAGAAACGGAATGTGACTCAGCAGCTTCTACAAAAACACCCGTTCCCGCCATAGTACAAGTTAACAAGCCGAGTGAGGCCGTAGCCAAGGCCATTTTTTTCATTTTATAATTCCTCCTAAATAATAATTGGTTTAAACTAACCCGTACTGATTTTCGCATGTCGTTCCTGCTTTTTCTAGTTTAAATAATTTCCAAAAATAAGAAGAAAAGTAAAAGTAGCCCTTAACAGCACTCAAGCAAATTAAAAAAGCTAATCTGCACATTTGTACAAACTAGCTTTTTTTACTCATCAATTGGGCCAATAACTGCCGTAGCTGTTCCCAGTTTCGTTCGGTAGGAATATTTTTCATCAACAGTAATGGCGTATCCTTTGTATTTAAATAATAATTCGATACAACTAAGTCAACCTCTTCCGGCTTGGTCTGATAATCATAAAAAGCCAAAACATAAGAATGTCCAAAATAAGCATTAATTTTATTCATCAGCCATAATCGGTGCGTGTGATGCAGATCATCCTGAATTAAAATCTTAATCGGATCCAGATTATTTAACAATAAATCATAATAATCAAGCACATAATAATAATTTAGAAATAACTGTTCCCAGTTTTCAAGTACTTTCCCCAGCTTTTGATCAGCGGCTTTTTTTAACACTTTGCGAAAATATGCCATCTTTTGATAATTTTTTGGTTGTTCAGCTTTGATTTCCTTTACGTAAGATCGGTTAAAAAACAAATCTGTATTGCCAAAAAATAGATAGCTTCTTTCATGAAATGCGACAAAATTAAACAGCAGTTCCGGGTCATTCACTGCCAAATCAAACGAAAATTCCTTTTTCAGAACTTCTTTTAACGTTATTACTGCGCGATAAGACAAGCTCTGACATTTTTCATGAGCGGCCGCATAGCTGTTTTCATACCTTTTGTTGCCGGCTATTATGCCAAAAGAATAAATAATCTGGTAAAGAAAATAGCCTTCTTCTTTGGACAACGATAGCTGAGTTTGTTTGATCCATTGAACTATCAATTCAGCACAAGCGTCGGCATCAATAATCGCCTGATCTTCTTCATTCATGCAAACTGGAGCTACCTGACTTCTTTCTAAAATTATCGCCAGCCAATATGAAAATACCCGGCGCTGTAAATGATCTAAAGTGAGTTGATACACTTTTTCAAAAATAGACAAATAATGCTCGATAGTTTCTAATTGTATATCAAATGGCCAGCTGCCATCACGGTTTGAATTCCAGTAAAAGTAGTAATAAAAACTGCGGATCGCTTTTTCATCTGCCTCCAGCTCCAGCTTAAACGTATGAAAGGTCATTCGATACCGTTTAAAATAATTCACCAATAATTTGGCATATCTAAAAACCGTTGAAACACTTGTAAATTGCGTTTTCGCATACTCCTCTAAATTTTTTTCGGGATTATGATACATAAAATCAATCAAATGATAATTATATGATTTCCTGTAAAAGTGCAGATAAATTGTGTAAATTGGAAAATCTTCCGCTTTTTCAATAGAAAACCGCTGATTGTTGTCATTTACTAAAGTAATTTTTTCAGGATATTCCGTAAGCAGCTGCGTAAGCTCGGAAATATAATTCAAAATTGACTTAGCTGACATATTAAACCTTTTCTGCAGTTCTTCCAATGAGCACCAACGGTTTTCTTCAAGCAGTAAATTCAGCAGCTGGATTTTTTTCTGCGAGGTTTTCGTTAAGAAGGTTTGCATACACTCTCCACTCCAAATCTTATGCCTAACATTCATACAATCCTATTCTTACAAATTAGAGAAATTATATAATTCCTTGATTGTTTCGTCAACAGCGACAAGCTATGAATAACAAAAAAGAGGAGGAATGTGGAGCAATAAGAACCTCAACAATCTGTCCGATCACTTTATACCTACTTATGCATCACTCTCCATTCAATGCAACTGTTGAAACCAGCTCTTGTCAACTCCGCTCGGAAAAGTATAGGTACCATCTTTACGGACAACGGTTTTATTTAACAATAGGACAGCCTGCATAGCTAGCGTCATATCACTTAAGCTATTGCTGAATAACCCATTAGTCCGCTTTGAAAAAGCTTGTAATTTATATAGCTTCCCTTCTAGTTCGTTCATATCCCGCTGCAAATTCTCCGACATCTCTCTTAAATTCTTCTGAAAATCAACTACAATATCCAATACATTCGTCATCAGAGTTGTCCTTGTTTGTGATTTCACAAAGGTACACGTGATATCTACCGATAGCTTCATTTCTTTAATAGCTTTCAACTGCTGCCTTAGATTATCTTCATCTAAATATCCCTCGCTTGAAATCAACGAATCCTCTGCTTTATATGTCTCTAGCTCCTGTTCAATTCCTTCAATTGATGTTGTTAGTCGTGTAATAGCAGGGAGGATGCAGTCACTAAACAAGCCTGCCGCAGCAGTATAAGCTGCTCCTGACAATGTGCGACCATCAACCGCTAAAATGACCTGCCGGCTTCCCTTACTCAATTGATTAACCGCTGCTTTGGCACTCGTTAAATTTTTGGACAGAGCTGCAATCAATTCACTAGATTCAGCACTTGAATAAATTAGTCCCAAGGAATTTCACTCCTTTTTTTGTAAAGTGCTTCCCGCTCATCATCCAATCGATTAATTGCTTTGTTATAAGCGGATTCAAATTGTTCACCTGAATCTCTTAAACTTTGCTGAAAAACCTGCAGATATTCATCATTTTTTTGCATTCTTCGCAAATTCTTTGTATTTCCCTGATTGACTAACTCATCATTTAACACAGACACTTGCTGGAAGCCTCGCTGAAGATCACTCTCCAATTCTAAAATAGCACTCTTTATTTTTCGTCGTTCATTCACTAATTCATCTTGTTGATTTTCTATCTGTAAAACTTCCTGGTTACACATTCTTTGTTGCTGCTCATACGATAATTGATTCAACTCATTCACATCCTTTAAATTGAAACTGGCTATCCTTAAAAGCCATTAATTCCGCAATTTCAGGGAACTTATTGCTTTGTTCCTGAACACAATGAATGAATTGAGATAAGTCAGAAAGAAGCTGATTATTCACCTCAACACCTATTTCAATACTAGCGATCGTACTTTTTTCTAAAGTAACTTGCTGCCCCTTAGAAATTACGACAGCATTAACCCCGACCACTGCAGAATTTGCTGCTGAAATACTTGAAGCAATTTTTTCCATCCTATTTACCCCTTTTCAGTACAAACAAACTTGTATGCGTATATATTATATCAAATAATTTTCTTATTGTAATATAAATTTTAAAAAGTAGAATAATTTCTGTCAAATAATATTTTTTTTATAAATTACGAACTTTTTACTAACTTTCGCAACTACTATAAAATATTTCAGGCGTTTAATTTGTTTTTCTACTAGAAAAAGATACCTCCCAAAAGATTTGGAAAGTATCTTTTAATAGTGTACCAAAACTAAAACGCTTTTCTCTTTTTCGTCTGTTCAGTTATCAGTAATTCCACCACCATCTATAATGAGTTACATACTTATAATTCCACCATTTATTACCTAAGCTTCCATAACTTCTAGACTTTAAATACTTATTGCTCGCAACATTCTTGTACAGATAATTGAAAGAAGTATAACTAGACCAAGGATTATTCCAAGCATTATAAGTATCGTTCCTAGCAATGACCGTCTTTGCTTCTGAAATAGAATGATGTGTAGGAATACATAAAATTGTTATTCCAAAAAACAATCCTGTTGATACCAAAACTATCTTTTTTAATTTACTCATTTCTATTCCTCCTATTCTATAAGCCAACTATAAATCTTTTCTTCTTAAAAGTCAATTTTTTCTTACTAAATTTATTATTAAAAGTGTTAAAAATGAAACTGAAAGAAAGATAAATGCATTTCCAACGTTAAAATGTAGATTATGATACTTTACCGCCTGAGCATTTGTGGTAATGGCAACCGGGTTCAAATAGCTAAATACATTGAAATGAATAATCGAATCGATTTTTTTCATCCCGGAAGGAATCATTTGCGAGCCAACCCCAGCAAAAAGAAAAGCAATTAAGACAATTGATTCCTTTTTTATTAGAGAGTACATTAAATACAGCAGAGTAATCATAAATAAACCCACCAAAATAGATAATAGAATTGTTTCTAATAAGATTTGTTGAATAGGAACCAACGTAAAGCCATCTATTTTCTGTATCACTATCGGAAATTTAGGGCTACCTATACCATTTAAACATCCTGAAATACCAAAAATCAGCCCAGTACTTACAAATAAGCTGATGAATGAAACGCCAATTAATACGAATAGCTTTATACATTTTATGCGTCTAGCTGTAATTGGTTCGAGCAATTTAAAATTAAAATTGTTTTTATAATCTAAAGAATACTGGTGTGAAACCAACATAGCCAGTAAAAAAATATATATAATTGGCATGATAATGGATAAATATCTAAAGGTATTAACAAATCCTTCTGCATTAGCTTCTTGGCTTTTAGGAAACACGTCATTTTTTATAAAGTAGCTAAAAAGGGCACTATCAATATCCAATTCCAGCAACATCCTTGATTTATCTAGACCTTCCGATAGTTCAGCGTCTGAATGAAATAAATCATTTTTCGTTTTTTCTATATCTTTGATTTCCATTGCAAAAGCTTTTTTCCAATTCCCATTATTTATGTAGCTTTCTTTTTTTCGGGCATTACTTAACAAGGCTTCTAATTCTTTGAAAAAAGGATCATCCTGCTTATTTTCCTTCACCATAGTTTCCCGATCTTTTGAATACATCTCCACATAAGTGGTAAATCTTTCAGAATAGCTGTCTGTATTAGCTGTAGGTCTCGTATAATAAGATAATGCTAAAACAACAAAAATTAATATACCTATAAAAAGTTTAAATCTTACATCTCTCACAACCTCAATAACGGTAAATTTATACATGTTATTTTCCACCTCTCTTAATATTTTCTACCTCCATATAGACTGTCTCTATACTATTCGTTTTACAAAAATAGACATTCTTCTCTTTAATAAAAATCATTTCTTCTGTTAATTCTTCTAATTGAGGGACTAAGTGAGAAGCCAGCAGAATTGTACGACCATTCTCTTTTTCTGTTTCCAATAAGCGTTGAAAACTTTTTATCGTTTCATAATCCAAGCCATTGAATGGTTCGTCAAGGAACCAAATAGGTGCATCACTGATATAATACATTGCCAAGATAAGCTTTTGTTTCATTCCTAAAGAACATTTTCTTAATTGCTTGTTAAAAAACGACTGCATAGCAAAAATCTCAATCGCTTGTTTTATCCTGACTTGATCTACCTTCCACATATTTTTTATATGTTCCAAATATATATAAGCGGTCAGTGATTCATTGAGAAATCCTTCAAATTCATAATAAAAGAATTGCTTTTTATAAGAAACGGTTCCAGGCTTTTCCCCATTCAGCTTAATCCTACCGTTACTTTTATATATTCCTGATAATGTTCTGAAAAAGGTCGTTTTGCCAGCTCCATTTAACCCAAACAAACCATATACTCCACTTTTCGGTATTATTAGGGAAAATTTTTCTAAAATCGGCATTCCTGACAACCATACTTCTAGATCCTGTAGCTCAATCATAATAGCCTCCTAAATAAACAGATATATTTATTATACAGCAAAACAAACTTTTTATTTTAAATAAATTACTAAAATACTTAAACTCAACGTATTTAGCTTGTATTGGTTATTATTTCCGCGTTAACTATAAAATTAAAAATGATTCGAACTGCTAGAAACTATAATTTTCGGGTCAAAAAAACGAATAAAAAGAAACTGGAGTCAACCTCCTTCTTTTTATTCGTTATGCTTATTAAAATTATTCAGCTCTTTAAAAATACAGATGAACTGTTACACATTGATTTTTATAAATCCGTCACTACAACGTAATAGACCTTCACAGGACCATGTAATCCAACTACCAACTGCATTTCAATATCTCCAGAGTTTGAGGGTCCTGAAATAAAATGAATAGCTGAGCCGACTTTTTCTCCTCGTTCAATTTTTTCTGAATAAAATGCCGCTGCCTGAGTAGAACGTGGAACCAGCTTACTCATTGGAATAATAGAAATGTAATGCTTCGGCAGAAAGTGAAGAGAACGTCCTTGACCTGCCGAAGTTTCAACAACAATTGTTCCAGATTCGGCTAATAAAAATTCCGCAAATGCGATAGATACATTGGCTTGTTCAGCAGCTTGAATATTTTCATCTCGGTACTCATTCCCCGGTTTCCAGTAAGTGATGGTAGTATCCTCGCTTGCCAATTCGGTTTCTATAAATTCTGTTAAACCGCACGCTGCAAATCGATCATCTGTAGGCAACAACAGCTTTCCGCCTCCTGATGCTTTTATTAATGAAAGTAAGGTATCCGCCAAGTCCTTAGCTGTTGTTTCAAATAGCTGCGTATGGATTTTAGGAACGCGCGCTTTTACTATTTCCAGCAGCTCTTCTTTACTTTTATCCGCTAGTTGCTCTTGAGGAAGCTGATTGATCGGTACAAAAGGGTGCTCACTAACCGGACGTCGCGGTACTCCTAGTTTTTCGGATAAATTAGTTAAAAAGCTTTCTCTGTTTTGGATCTTTCCAGTAGTCATTTTTCTTCACCTGCTTTGTGTTTTTTATACCAGCTTCGAAAGTTTTCAGATGATTTAGGTGGCCGAGGAAGATCGCGAACATCCGTCCAGCCCTTCATCATAGCTGGCCCCTTATCAATATAACCGCCATATTGGTACATGTTCTCTACGGTAATCTCTTTATTTTTACTCAACATTCCTAATCCTGCATGATCCACTGACAATGCCATTTTGAAAAGTGTCGGCGAAGAGGTCCCTTTACCAATCACTTTCATTTGAACATCTTCAAACCCATGCTTCATTTTTAAATCATCCGTCATCACTTTTCTGTGTTCGATTAAAAGCTCATGCAAAGGAATTTTCACCGGACAAGTTTCTGTACAAGCGCCACACAAACTTGAGGCATAAGGCAATTCGCCAAATTGCTTGTAGCCGCCCAAAATAGGAGACAAAACGGCGCCAATTGGTCCCGGATAAATAGAACCGTAGCCATGACCACCGATGTGACGATAGACAGGACAAACATTTAAGCAGGAACCACAACGAATGCATTGAAGTACAGGCTGAAAAGCTGTGCCAAGTGCATTTGAACGACCATTATCTAAAATAATCACATGAAAATCCTCAGGACCGTCGGATTCATCTTCTGCTTTAATGCCAGCAAATGTTACATAGGTCGTCAAGCTTTGCCCAACTGCGCTTCTAGCTAACAAATTGTCAAGGACTTCCGCTTCTTTCATTGTCGGAACAATTCGTTCCATCCCCATCAATACGATTTGTGTTTTCGGTACACTAATCGTCAGATCTGCATTGCCCTCATTTGTATTTAAATTGACCATTCCTGTGTCTGCAACAGCAAAATTACAGCCTGTAATGCCGATCTCAGCTTCTAAGAAAAATTTTCTCATGACTTCACGAGCACATTTGGCCAGATTTTCTGGTTCATTATCCCCTTTATAGCCTAGTTTTTTCTCAAAAACCTGTCGGATCTGTTCACGATTTTTGTGAATACTTGGAAACACAATATGAGAAGGTTCATCCCAATCATCCATTTGCAAAATAAATTCGGCTAAATCCGTCTCCATAACGCTCACGTCTTCTAATCCCAAAAGCATTGGATCAATATCCACTTCTGTTGTGACCATTGATTTTGATTTTACGACTTTTTTCGCCTGTTTTTGTAAGACAATCTGCTTTACATAGTCATTGGCTTCTTCGGCTGTTTGAGCAAAAAAGACATGTCCTCCTTGCTTCGCTACATTATCACTAAACTGTTCCAGATAATCTGGCAGATAGGCAATGGTATGTTGCCGAATTTGTTCACCTAGTTCCCTCCACTGAGACCAATTTCCCAGCTCTGCTCTAGCCCCTTCCCGCTTCAACCATTGATCGTCCTGAGCCTTAGCCACAGCTTTTTGCATAAAGGTATCTTTTTTACTATCTTCAATTCGTTCACTAAATGTTTTTGTACTTGTTGATAATCCCATTTTCTTACCTCCTACGAAACAGTTGCGATGTTAGTCTGTGCCACTCTACTTAAATCAACATCGTTATTTAATACTTCAGCGATATGCATGATCTTAATTTTTTTGCCTTCTCGATTAAATTTCCCACCGATATTCATCAAACAGCCCATATCTGCACTAATTAAGATTTCTGCCTTCGTATCAATAACATCATTCATTTTTTCAGTAACCATTTCCTCAGAGATAGCAGGCATTTTTACTGAAAAAGTGCCGCCAAAGCCACAGCAATTTTCAATATGCTGTAATGGGATTAGCTCCAATCCTTTTACCTGTGCCAATAATTTAAAAGGGGCTTCTCGTTCTTTTAAGATACGTGTCATATGACAGGAACGGTGGTAGGTAGCTTTAGCCGGCAATGTAGCTCCAACATCAGTCAACCCCAATACACGATAAATAAATTGGCTAAATTCATAGGTTTTTTCAGCTAAAGCAATCGCCTTTGGTCCGTAAATTGGATCATCCTTCAAAAATTCAGGATACTCTCTTAACATCCCTGCACAGGAGCCAGCCGGAGCGACTACATATTCCGCACCTTCAAAGCTGTCTATTTGATTTTTCAACGTGGCATAGCTTGCTTTTTCATAGCCGCTGTTGTAGGTCGGCTGACCGCAACAAATCTGCTTGTCCGGAAGCTCTGTTTCACATCCTAAACGTTCCAGCACTTCCACCATTGCAGCGCCGACATTAGGAAACATTAAATCAACCACACATGTAGAAAAGATACTAACCTTCACAAAAAAACCTCCTCGCACCTTTGTACGAGAAGATTCTTGATCACCAGATGTAAATTATCGGTTCTGCTATGTGACGACTATTTGCAAAAGAGATGATCCTGTAGTGATAGAAAGGTTCATACAAATGCGCTTTTTGTAATAATTATTATTATAAAATAATTTTAACACGCATCTCTTGCATTTGAAAGTAATTTTCCATACATAATTAAACGAACGATCCTTTTGTTGCACTTTTATGCTTTGCTAATTTTTATGCTTAGAAAAGACCTTTCTATTTATCGCTTACTTGTCTTTTCTTAACTATTATAAGAATCACACCTAGTAATAAGCAACCCAACACTGCTAATACTCCGCTGATTTCATCCCCAGCCTTTGGTAATATTTCATTCAGTACTTTTTTATTGACTGGTATCGGCTGTTTTTTCACAGGCTGACTAGATGGAGAAACGAACTCGTTGGTAAAGGTAGGCACCGCTGTGTTATTTTGGTAATTTACGGTTGCTTTGAGCTGTCCTGCCTTTTCAGTAACCGTTACTGTCACTTCGTACTTCGTTTTATCATAGGTCACACCTGTTACTTTTTTCTCTGGAATGACTTCTGACATAGTGTATTTGTACACTCCCGCTTTTGTATAGTGCAACGGATCAAAATCAATAGCTCCATCTGCGGCATTCTTCTTCGTCTGCTTTGTGTTATTCCCTATTCCAACTAACTCAAAGCTAAATTCATCTGCCAGCAGCTTGCGACCCGTCAACACTTTTTTAGCCTGCAACTTAATATCTGCTGGTCGAACTTGTTTTTCTGGATTATAAACGTTGGTAAAGTTCGGCTCTTTCCCTTGCTGATAGTCAACCTTCGCTTCCAGCTGTCCGTCATTTTCAGTAACTGTTACCGTTACTTCATAGACTGTTTCATCATACGTCATACCTGCTTCCGGTGTTGTCGGTGTTGCTTCAGAAAGCTTGTAAGTGTGCACTCCCGGCGCGTCATAGGTTATAGGATCAAAGGTAATTGTGCCGTCTGCGGCGTTTCTCTTTGTTTGGAGGGTCTGGTCTTGACTATCTTTCAAATTAAAACTAAATTCGTCCGCCTGCAGCTTACGACCGGTCAGAATTTTTTCCGCTGCTATTACTGCAGAGGTTGTTTTAGTTTCCTGCTTTTTATTTTCCAAAGTGAACGTGTACTCACTGCTTTCATTAGAAAGCGTAAAGTCGTACTGACTGTTGTCCAGCAAATAGCCGTCTGGCGCTTGATTTTCAATCAATGAATACTCTCCATAGCATAAATTGGAAATTTGTTCAACCGGCTGCCCTGCTTGAAGAATCTGATCCCCGCGAACTTCAATATCACTCAACAATAATGTTAATTCACCAGAATCACTTCGATGATAAAGATTGAAAAACGCAGAGCCATTGGTAATTAATTGATTGTCCTCATCCACCTTACGGAATTTCAGTACGCCGTTTTTACCACTTGAGGTTCCTTCGCCATCTGTTGATTTAACCGTCACCTGCGATTGAGTTGTATGATACTCTAGCCCTTTACCTGAAAGTGTAGCCCGATTCGAAATCGTTTCATTATTCAAAACACCCGGATCAATCGCCGTACGATATTCTACAATATACGGAGAATTAATTTCAGCACCTAAATCAATGGTCAAGGTTTGCTCGCCCTTAACAAAATCCATGGAAACGGTCGGTCGATTTTCCTCTGTAAAGACCAGAGCCGGTCCGTCCTTTTCAAAATGAGTACCATCTGTCGTTTTTGCAGGATAAACACTCACAACCACTTGGCCCTGCTCATCATAAACAAATGACTGCTCATTAATTTTCACAGTATCCACGACTTTCGGGTCAATCATTCGATGCGCATCTTTGTTTAACACAATAGACCAGTCAACTAAGCGATAATCATCTCCTGTTCCTTGCTTGCCGGATTTATCAATCCATCGGTCAGAATCACTTTTTTCAACTGTTGCTGCCACTTCAAGCGGTTCTTGATCCGGCATCGTCAGAGTTGCTCGATTAGTATAATCTGCTTGTTCATCCGCCGCTTTAGCGGAAACAAAGACTGCCAGTACCTTATTGGTTGCTTTCAATAACGTAATTTTCGGGACACCATTATCCATTTCATACGTATAATCTTGGCCTGCAATCCATTTTTCGCCTAATTGACCGACCTGCACTCTAGAAGAATGAAGTTCGGCATCGTAAATAGTTACTTCTTTAAGCGTTTGACCATCACCTAAAAAGTCTTGAATCACGGAATTTTTAGGGATGTTACTTTGCCAAGTATTGAAAACAACAGACCAATAGGTACTATTTTCAGCAGCAGTTTGTTCTTCAAAAGGATTAGCATGTGAAAAAGCTCCTGCCACTGGCTCGTCTTTTTTGAGATACTTGCCGTATTTCACCCCATTTTTTGCATAATCAACAGGTACCCAGGTTGCTGTTTGCGTTCCATCCGTATGTTTTTTATCATCACTGCCGACATAAGTAACCACAGTGCTATTATCAAAGCGGAGTACAACACCATTACTCGCTGGCGGCTGATTTTCTAAATTATATTTCGTTTTATACGTTAAGGTAAGCTCCGCTTGCGTTGTTGCATAGCTACCGATTAAACGGATTACAAATCCCGTTAAGTATTCATCATCACCTGCTAATTTTTCCAGTAGATAATCCTGTCCTTGAACTAACGTCGCCGTTACTCCTTCACTATTGGCAACAAGTACAAGCGAATCTTCCATTAGTTGCAGTGCGCTTTTATTGGCTCCCGCCAAATTTTCAAATTTATCCGTGATAACTGTATTCTTCATTAACACACGTTTAGAATTGACGGTCACTTCCCAATCAATGGTATTATTGGCATAATCCTTACTAACTGCTTTTTTCCCAACACCTACCGATTGATCCACATCCGTTTTAACTGTCGAGCTGGTTTCTTCCCGTGTACTGCCGTCAATAAACAACGCTTGATTTAAGTAATCCCGTCCCAGCGGTGCCGGCACATCAAAGGACTGCGTGGAATAGAAAATTTTATAAACACCTGCGTGTTTAAACTTCAATGTAAAATGAACATATTCACCATTTTTTTGTTGGAAATCTCCCTCTGTTGAAGAAATCGACCAATCACTGGCTGGTACTGGATTCCCTGCTTCGTCCTGTACCTGCAAGGTATTTTGGAGCAAGTAATGATGTGCAGAATCTGCACTGCCCCAACGATTATACATCCAATCTTTCAGCTCACCATTTTCTTGCGTAAACGTTGCTTTTAATTCCCAGGTAATCACGCCTGTATTTACATCCACACTGGTATGGTGCTTGTAGTTATCCAAGTTGTCATAATCCACACTGGCTTCTGCAGCATTTTCGATAAAGTTATCTCCGGTAATCGTGGCTCTATTGTAAAAACTAGTCTTCATTTGATCCACAATGTTGGTATGCAGCACGATTTTAATTGGCTGATTCAGCACACCAGAGGTCGGCGTTGCAACGTAGCTGCCATCACTTTCAATCCAGCCAGATAAAAAGTTTGCCGGCGCAGCCACCCACTCCTGATTTTCATTTAATACATAAGTTGAAGTGTACCAGCTTGTTAAGCCTTCAGGTATAAAGTCACGAATATACGGACGCTTTAATTCCCGACCAGATTCATTGATTAATAAGGTCCACGTCACCACATTGTTTTTTTCCAGCATTCCCTGTTTACTGATTTCCGCTTTTAAGATGGGAATCTTGATTGTAATACTTTCACTATCTTCATTTTCAATCCCCGTCACAATTTCTACGACTTCTTCTTCAGTTACAATATTTAATTCCGTTCGCAAGTCAATCGTTCCCTGACGTTGACTCAAATTTTGAGCATTTTCATTAAACGTCACAACCAATTTCCCATCAAAACCTAATGTAAATGCACCTAAAACTGCACCAGAACTATTTACTAACTCCTCTGAAACCGGATTATGAACTGAAAAATACTCAGGCAACTGGTACGTATAATAATCACCTGCTAAAATTTCCTCATCATCCAATAACGACCAGTCAAAATGAATTTTGATATTCGCATTTTGGGTAGCCGGATACGTATCAGAAAATTCCTGATCGTTAAAATCCGTCACTTTCATTCCGTTAAATAATTTCACCCCGCGAGTATTTAAATTCGGTTCATGCGCGCGCGGACTTTTCTCCGGAAGAGCAGTCTCCAACGGTTCTACCATACTAGCACTGGTTTCATCAGAAAAATACAGCTGTTTAACAATGCCATTGCCAAAATCAAGTATATCCTCCGATTGATTGACAGCCGTCGGATAAGCTTTGAGCAACACCGAGCCATGATAACGCACAATACTAGCAAAATCCGATACTTGTCCTATTTCATCAAGCACATAATTTTGCTTAAACGTAACTATCAACTGCTGATTCGCCACTTGATAACTGCCTACCTGATCAATGGTTCCTGATTGTTCTTCATACGTTAGATTTTTCGGAAGCGCCATAGCGATCTGAGTACCTTCTTCAATCAACTGACCGTCCTTCATCGTCCAATTAAGCCCTACATTCAGGGAAGCGTCTTTGGCTAATCGATTGTCAGAACTAATCTGACGGCCCTGCTCATCTGTCAATTCTACTGATTCAACCGCAAGGATTGAATCCTCCGCCGTTTCTGCCAATGCTGCTAATGGTAAGGTTCCTATAAAAACACTCAAAATAAATAGAATCGAGCAAACTTTTTTTAGTATCATTATCCTTCACTCCTTCTTTCTGAATGACCATTGCCTATTCCTATCTACCCAGAGTATAGTTCAATAATGTAGAACCAACACGACAATATCCGTTCAAAAAAGGAGATTTTTTGGCTAATAAAAGTGAAGAAAATCTTTCTTTTGTTTGCGTTTTTCTTTTAGAACTTTTTGTTAGAAGCATCAAAAAAACGTTCCGCAAACTCAATTACGAAACGTTTTGATTTAGTTTGATGGCAGCTAATACTTTAAGAATTCTCCAACTACGTTATATTCATACGTCAATAATTTCGCAATGGTCCCAGCTGGAGTTGTGACACTGTATAGAATTTCTTAAAATAAGTTGAACTACTCTGATAAAAATTTCTCCGCATAATCTTTATAACTTGGTTGCTCTTTAGTATTCATAGCATAGATTAGCGTTCCACTTAAATAATCATCACTATTTACTTTCAACAATAAAGCTAGTGCAGAATTTCCTTTTTCCGGAAAGATTACGGAATATTTTTCGTTATCAATCGTTAATCCATAATACTTAACGCCATTTGATGTTCCTACAGCATTTTGCTTGTAGTCCAAGTTTTCATTTTCATTGTCATTTGAAATAGTTATTTCTTTATCTTTAATTTTTATTGAATAGACTTTAGCATTTGCATCTTCGGCTTTCCAAGTTTTTTGAATCTCCTTTGACCCGGAACAACCTGTCATAATAAGAGTGATACAAGCTATAATAAAAATTTTATACTTATTTTTCATATCAAAACCTCATTCTATAAATTTTGGATTGTACTTACTTTTTAATTGTTTATTCAACGTATACTCATAATTAACCTCTTTTGTTTTGTACGCAACTTCATTTGGTGAATAGTACACATTATCGTAATAAACCGCAAAGAGGAATGCCAAGATTTGATAATGTTTATTTAATGTATTTATTGTGTACGTGCTCTTGTTATCGTAGGATACATTGTCTTTTTCAATCAGGCCTACTTGAATGTCCTTAGAGTCATACATTGGGATTTTTAAACCTTTTTTCCTAGTCCTATTGCATAGAAATAATACGTTTCATCATTGTAATTCAATTCAAAAAGAGTATAGCCAAACAACCATTTTGTTCTTCTTTCACATAATAAGCCTATTAATACATTGTATATCTGAAAAGGGAGTAATTTTACATTTTTAGAATAATTGAACCGGCTCAACGCGTCTTTAATAATAGAAAATTGTAATTTTAAATTTTTATTTGCTATCGAAACATTGATCTGTGTCCTCAAGTTTATTGGGATTTTAGTCGTACCTATAATTTATTTGCTTCTGTTAGTTCATATCTTTTTCCAAAATTAGCTTTTGTTTGAATAAGTCTATTTGTTATCATTGGATTAAAAAATACCCTTTTTTTTATTTTACAATTAAATCAGTTGGTAATTTATATTTCAGTTTATTCATCATACTTGCCTTCTTTCATTTGCTTTTTTAGAATTCTGAATGCTTTTTGTTGGATAAGTGGATGAACAGAGTAATGTAAGAGTCCTATTCCAAAACAGAATAAAATTAATTCTACTACAATTTTTGTAGAGATATTCTCCATAGAAAAAGAAAGTAATAGAAAAATTATATATCCTATGAAAAATAACCTCTCTATCCATGCTAAAGGAATCAAATTTTTGGAATTTTTAAGAACTTTTTTCACTTCTTCTTTTTTGAACTCTCTTTTTACAATTGATCCCTTTGATTTTTCTACTAGAAAGCTTGCTAAAATTTTGCCTAAGAACCAACTAACTCCGGAAATACAAATAACTGTTAAATAGATTGGCACAAAAGAAATAAAATTAAATTGCTTAGCTAGCAATGGAATTAACAGTATCCCCCCTACCATACTAGTTATCCACGTGTTAGATTTAGAATAACTCCTACTTGCTTTTTCAGTAAAAAGTCCTATGAATTCTTGAATAAATAATTCACGTGTTGACAGATCGAAATAAATAGATTTGTCAGAATCAATCTTTAATAATGGCGCTACTTTATTTTTCAATCAAATGCTCCTCCTAATGACTTACCAACGTTAGAAAACCATTTCCCCATATCTTCTTTGACATTGTTAATATTCTTTGATACTTCTTTCACCTTTTTTTCTATGCTTTTTTTTGCTTGACCCGACTCTACCCAATCATATATTCCAGAAACGGCCACTCCGATTCCCATTCCTACTGCTGCACCTACTACTGTTCCAACTATAGGAACGGGAATGGCTGTTCCTAGCCATGCACCAATCTGACTACCAACAGCTGCTCCTCCTGATTGAATTATTGTATGAGCTGCTGTATTTTTTAAAGCTCTCGCTTCGTCATTATATTTCTCCATTTGATCATTGTAGTCAAAGGCTGCTCCGATAACTGTGGTACTAATCCCATTATTAATATCATTTATCCGCTTCTTCACATCCGGATCATCCACCCCATACTTCGCAATCATTTCTGACGGCGTCATCGAGTTCAGATCTTTTTCTTTGATCTTCCGCTGCTTTTCTTCTGCTTCTGTCACATTCTTATGAAAAGCTTGTACATTCTCTGCTAATGCAGTGCTATTCGCAAACGCGAGAAACCGTGGATCTGTATAGCTTAAGCCTCCGACTTTCTGGGCTGATTTAATCTGTGTGCCTAAAGACTGAATCATATCTTCATTAGCCGAGTTTCCTTGCTTACTATCAAACTGGTTAACTTTTTTTATGATTTCTTCCGCATATTTCTTCGTTGCGTCCGCTACCTGATTAAAGTCACTTTTCGAAGCAGATAATGAAATTAAATCAGAAATACTACTATACACTGTCTGGAAACTTTTCACTTGCTCTTGATAAGTTTGCTTCATTTTATCAATATCTGATTTTGCTTTGATCAGGACTTCTTCACTAAGGACCGCTGAATCTGATGATTCCCCTGTCGTTCCTTTAAAATCCTGATATGCTTGGCGCAGTTCCATCTCCATTGCTGAATAACTACTTTTTAACCCAACAATTACGGCGTTCTGGTTGTTATTAATATCTGCTGCTATAGCCTGGCCTACCTGACCGTACATTGCGTTACTGTTAATTATACCATTCAAATAGTTTTGTATTCAATTATATTTGCGATTCACTACTAAGCTCTTAAATTCTATTTTTAATACACTTATAGATAACTAAAAAGATATGAGAATACTACTCACTTTTAAGAGTTAGCCTTTCTCATATCTTTTTTCATATTATAGTTAGCTTTTTATTAGCCACTGGTAACTTAATTAGTGTGTGTGCTTATTATTCAAGACTTTGCTATTCGACGCCAATCAGATAGTAAAGTGCCTTTTTATTTTGTGTTATATATCTCTATGAATTCTGATGGAACGCTGTCTGCTAGCCAAACCTTTTCATTTCCCAAATAAAATTTTATTCCTTTTGCTCTAGCATTTTCTGTATTAATCACTAAAATAATCGGGTTTTTATCTTTTCTTTTTCCTACTAAATTAGCTGTCTCTATATCTTCAGATAAATGAACATATTGCCTAGACATTGGAGATAAACCACTTTTTTCAATTTCAGATAAAAAATCATGTGCAGTCCCATGATAAAGTAATTTAGGAGGAATAGCTTCTTCTTTTACTATTTTCATTGGAATAGAGTGTCCATACAATGCTCGAATACTATTCTCTTTAATCTCATGTCTCTTTTTTTCTGATTTCTCAATCATTATTTTTAAATCATCGAGTTCTACATTTTGCCATTCATCAGACTGATGAATGGCTTGTAATAATTGGTCAATCGGCACCCAACCATTTTTATCTAGTTCTAACTCATATTCCCAAGGAGCATGACGCAATGCATAAGAAACTTCTTTACTCAATTTTGTATAGTTTATTTTCTTAGACAATTTCTTCCTCCCGATTATATTCGACCATTGTCTTAACAGCAGATTCTACCCATTCCCATAAATCTTCAAATTCACCCCTTTGTTCAAAACCTTCTGTAGTGAAATCATGAATTAATTGAATTTTACTTCCTTTACCAATTTCAAAGCAAGCAGTATCATCATTGTCAGCCCTCTTAGCAAATGGAATCAACTTCCGATTTGGATACCTATTTCTCATGCCATTATAAATACTTGAAGCTTGTTCTTTTTCCATCAAAAACCAAATGTCAAAATTTACTAATCCCAAATCTATTAGTTTTTCATATGATTTGGGATATTCAAAATTAATTTCTTCCATATAAAAATTACACAAATTAACCACCCACATTTTCTATTTCATTTTTTCTAAATCAAATGACCCCATTGGATTATTATTTCTGAAACTAGCTTTTTGTTTTCCAATTCTCAAATCAGTAGCTTCTCCCCATGTCTTAGGGACTCCTTTAGGTGTTGTAAACCTTGCAACCATATCGGGAGGTAAAGGATCATTATAATTTCTAACCGTGGCTTGAACATCTATCCCAACCTCTCTAGCTGCTGCAACTCTTGTGTTATCAAGAGTCGTTAAACTACCGTCAGGCATTCTCACAACATCGATTGGGTCACCTTTCCAACCATTCGCTTTCATACTAGCAATAATTTCATCTGAACCGTTTACAGAAGTTTGACTGAACCTAATTTCCGAAGGGTTAACATTTTCAATATTCTTTCCAAGTCCACTGGCTTTCTTAGCTACATCATCAACAGCACCACTTCCCTTACTAAAGTTAGCTTTTGCCATCTTCATGTAGTCATCAATTGTGCCTTTGCCAAAGACTTTGACGCTTCCTCCACTTGCAATTGCTAACTCATCCATTATCGGCATCGGAATATTTTTTAATTTGGTCACAAAGGCTTTTAGCGCATCATCTCCATATTTCAGAGCTTTATTCATCATTGATGTGACTTTGCCTAATTTACTTAATGTCATGGCTTTCGTTGTTGCTTTGAACGCATTTTATCCCTCAGCAATTTTTACGCCTAACTTCGTTCCTTTCAGAGCCGCATTTACTTCTCCAACTCCGACAAACATGCTCGCTATATCAGTTCAGCAATATTTCTAAAACTATTTCCATTTTCAACTAAATCCTGGGATTCTCCTTTTTTTGAATAACGATGATACATCTGAAAAATGAATAGGAAAAAGCAGTATAAGTACCACTATTAAAGTACTCATATTGCTTTTTCTGTAATGTTTATTAACTAATCATTCAATTCCATCATCTAAAAAATATCATAACAAGAAAGCATTGTTTTCATTAACTTTGGTTAAAATAGCAATAGGATGTTAATTTTTTATCATAATAAACTGTCTTTTTTTAGGAATCAAATCCAATAAATAGCATAGTTGTTCTGTCCATACCTTTATTCATTAGCCATTGTTTTTTTCATTAAATCTTCAATCTTTATTAATTCATTTTTATATTCTTCAATTGTTTCTGGAAATTCATTAATCATAAAATTAAAAAACTCTTTCGCAGATTTCAATAATATCGAAAAAAATTCTTGCTCTGGTACATTCCATTTTTTGACTTCAGATGACTCCATAGAAAATAAAATTTGGTTATTGGCTATTCGGTTCATTTCTAATTTGATCGGTTGGTCTGGAAAATACGTTTCCGATTGCCCTTTTTCTATCACCATACTAATCATTTCCACCAAATAAGACCAAAGTTGATCAACTAAATCCCAATGCTGTCGTCCTAAAATTTCTTCGTCAATATACTTTAAACATATTGCTCCTTCTACATAAAACAAGTCAACATTACTTTTAATAATGGATATTTCCTTTAAATTATCAATACTTACAAAGTTACATTTTAAATTGTCCATTGTAACAATAGTCCCTGGTTTTAATATATATGATGTACATGTAAACATTTTTTCACCTACTTAATTATTTCGTATAATTGACCAATCCGTCCATTTTTAAATCCTATAACATATTCTACTCCATTAAATTTACCTGAAACTTGAAACATTCCAGTAGTTCCTTTTTTCAATATCAAATCTCTGTTCTGTTTCATTACACTTTCCACTACATTTTCAATATCGTCAATTGACAGAGATTTGTTAAGAAAACTTTGTGTATTTTTTATACTTCCATTCCAATAATTGGGATGATGCCGTTCCAAGATATGCTTTAATCCACTTTTATCTAATTTAAATGTTAGGTCTCCAACTTTAAAAGTCTTACTATTGAAGTTAGCTAAATCATTGACAACTTTTTCTGGTAACGCTTTTTTTACATCATCAACAGCCCCACTCCCCTTACTAAAGTTAGCTTTTGCCATCTTCATGTAGTCATCAATTGTGCCTTTGCCAAAAACTTTGACACTTCCGCCACCTGCTATAGCCACTTCATCCATTATAGGTACGGGTATTTTTTTCAGCTTATTAGCTAATGCTTTGGCTGCATCATCTCCGTATTTTAGTCCTTTACTAATGACATTCGTAACTGTTCCTAATTTGCCTAATGTTGTTGCTTTGGCAGCTGTCTTAAACGCATTTAACCCCTCTGCCAGTTTACCAACAAACTTCGTTCCTTTCAAGGCTGCACTGACTTCACCTACCCCAACGAACATACTGGCTACATCGAATACATAACCGCCTATGGCATAAGCATTTCCATTTTTAATATCATTCACTACTGTACTAACTATTCCAACGCCCATATCAAAGCTTTCTTTCAATGCCTCTCTATGTGCAGGACTTACAGCTAATAACCATGGATTAGTAACTGCTTGGAAGCCCATACCCACAGTTTTTAACATACTTCCGATTGCTTTCGTATTTTCCCAAGCACCTTTAATATCATCTAGCTTCCACTGAGGTGTTGCAACGCCTCTGGCTGAATCAAATCCCCATTCAACTATTTCCACGCCTAAATGGAGTAACTCGCTCCCACTAATCGCAATAGAACTAACCATCTCACCTGCGCCGCCAAGAAAACCTTCGCCAAATAAGAGAATATCTTTAAACCCTTTAGGAATAGACAGATTTTTTGTTCCTTCTACAACATTCCCCCACCAATCACCAATGCTATCTGACATATTTTTTAAGAAATTTTCTACTGGATGATGCTTTGCCCATTCTTCTTGTTTTTTCTTTGCCACTTTTTCCGCTTCTAGCTTTGCGGCCGCTTCCGCTTCGGTTATTTGACTATCAATATCCTTAATTGCTTCTGCCAGCTCTGTTTGTGATACGAATTCCATAAATCTAGGATCTGTGTAGCTTAAGCCACTCGCGGTTTCAGACATTTTGATTTGTTGCCCTAAAACATTGATGATTTCTTCTGCTGAACTTGGTTGTTGCTTGTTATCAAACTCATTGACTTTTTGAATAATTTTATCCAAATGTTTTTTTGACTCATCGCAAGCACTAGTGAAAGCACTACTACTTGGCATTGAGAGTGCAATTAAATCAGCTATATCACTGTAAGTTGATTTAATTGTTTGTCTTTTTTCTTTGTGTTCCGTCTTAAACTTATCAATCGCTGTTTTCGCCTTCGTTAAAACATCTTCATCTAACACCGCACTTTGTGAGGTTTCTCCTGTGGTTCCCGCAAAATCTGCGTAAGTTTGCTGGAGATCTGCTTCTACTAACTTATAACTATTTTTTAAGCCAACAAGTACGGCATTTTTATTATTATTGATATCAGCCGCGATTGCTTGGCCTACTTGACCGTGCATCGCATTACTGTTAATGATACCGTTCATTGAACTTTTGGCATTATCTAATTGTTCTTGTGCCGTTTTGGATAGTTTTTGATACTGTTCCAAAGCCTTTTTCATTTCGGCTGTTTCTACATGAAAGCCCATAATATGCTCCTTTCTTAATGTTTTACTGTCTACTCTGTTTCTACGATTTCAGAAAGTGCTTCGTAATAAGAAATTGCATTTTCTGTCGTCATGTATATTTTAGAAATTTGTTAATTTAATACTTGAGTCGCCTGTAATACATCAAACATAACAAGATCTCCAGCTAATATATCCTTATTTTGGCTTTTTATTTTGATACACGAAAAACGGTATAGTGATCGTAGTTTATTCACCAATACCGTTTTAAGAGCCTAGGAATCCATCTGATTGCACATCAAAGAATTATTCGAAAAGACTAGAACAGTCCTTTGAAGTTTTGTAAAATAAATACAGCTAATTTATATCAGCTATCGATAACTTGAATAGCGAATTAGTTCTTACTAGTCAAGGCTCTATCATTTGATTCCCAGTCTTATAATAAAGCGCCTTTTTTATTTAGTTTTTATCTATGTCTCCTCATTAAGTTTGTGATAATTTAACAATCACATCTTGAAAAGAACTATTTTTACTTATTTCTATTTCTAATTGTTTTAAAATGTTTTCGGATGAAATTTTATCGCCTTCAACCGTATTCTCTTGTAAAATTTCTTTGATTTTTTCCTTTTCTATATGCGATTCCACAATATTTAAAGAAATATCATAAAAGCTACCATCTATCTCTAAACAATATCCATTTATTCTTAAATAAATATACGTTGTCACTAATGCAGTGCGCTTATTTCCATTGTAAAAGCAATGATAATTGGAAAGTGCATACCATAGATAAGCTGCCTTATCGAAAATTGTGGGATACAATTCCACACCAAAAACTTCTTGATTTAAAGATTGAGAAATTAGTTGAATAGAGTTCTTATCTCTGATACCATACATAGGTTTAACAACATTTTGGGTTAATTTCTGCAGAAAGTTATTAATATCAATTATCAACTGCTCATTCATAATTTTCTCTCACAAAATCTTTTATTTCTTTATAAGAATGAAACTTGTTATGGCTAATTTGCTCCGATTTATCTAGATATATAGTATAATCTAAATAGTCATCAGAATAATTAATTGATATCATTACTACAAAATCAGTGTTTGTTTTCACTGAATTTTTTATTTTGGAAAACAATTCATTAATTTCGTTAAAATCCACATTGTTATTTGCATCTTTTATTATCTTTTGCTCTGTTTCAACTATGGAATTAGTATCTCCACCAGAAATTCTTTCTTTTTTTACAGTATCAAACAACATAACTGTATACTTATTATCTTCTCTAACGGAATCATATTTTATTAGAAAATTTGCTTTATTTTCCTTTAAGAATATTTGCAATTTCTGACACATCTTTTAAGTCTCCTGTCCCTATTCTATTTATTAAATCCCATTTTTGAGTATCATTTAAAGGCGATTTCAACCTTAAATCATCTAATAACATATTTAAGGTGTCAAATGCTGTGCGCTTATTTCCATCTACAAATGCATGTTCTGCAACACTTCTTGTTACTGCAGAAGTTTGTTCCCACACATCTTCATAATACGAAGCAGAATTGATAATACTATCTATTGAATTATTTTGTTCAAGTCCACTAGAATATTTTTTGTTTATATTCCTAATATCATCAGCAATTTCATCCATATTATTAATTAAGTTTCTAGGAGGTTTATTGACATTAGCCCCACTGGATCCCTTAGCCACATCATCCACAACAGACCCAACTTTTGGCGCTTTCAACTTAGTTGTAACATTCTTCGCCGTGTTTTTCAATCCATTCGCTGCAGTTAACATCGTTCCCACTGTCAGAACATCTGTCGTCATTGCATAGATATCTCCACGTTTGAAGTCATCAGCCATTGCGCCTATCGCAGCTTTACTCATTTCAAAAATAGCGGAAGGCGTCAGTGCTTGAACATTCTTAACAGTTCCTGACCAATCTTTTCCGATCCAATCTGGGGATTTTACTCCCCGTAGATTATTGATCCCTGTAGCGATTCCTCCACCTAAAAGCTGCCCAACTTGTACACTACCAATCGCTAATGAACTGATCCCATCTCCTACAAATCCTACTGTAGATTCTAAAGCTAATAAAATACCTTTGCCTGTTTCTAAGAGGAAAAAACCTTCCGTATTGAGTCCTTTTGTTCCTTTAACAATCCCATTCCACCAAGAACCTATTCCGTCTGAAAAATTACGTAACGCATTCTCTAATGGATGTTCTTTTGCCCATTGTTCTTGTTTTTTCTTTGCGGCTTTTTCTGCTTCTAATTTTGCATCTGCTTCTGCCTTAGCAATTTGACTATCGATATCTTGGATTGATTCTGCTAACCCTGTTTGGGAGACAAACTCCATAAATCTTGGGTCTGTGTAGCTTACACCGCTCGCCGTTTCAGACATTTTGATTTGTTGAGATAGAGCATTGATAATCTCTTCTGCTGAACTTGGTTGTTGCTTATTATCAAACTCATTGACTTTTTGAATAATTTTATCCAAATGTTTTTTTGACTCATCGCAAGCACTAGTGAAAGCACTACTACTTGGCATTGAGAGTGCAATTAAATCAGCTATATCACTGTAAGTTGATTTAATGGTTTGTCTTTTTTCTTTGTGTTCCGTCTTAAACTTATCAATCGCTGTTTTCGCCTTGTTTAAAACTGCTTCATCTAAAATTGCACTCTGAGACGTCTCTCCTGTGGTACTTGCAAAATCTGCATAAGCTGTTTGAAGATCCGCTTCCACTAATTTGTAGCTATTTTTTAACCCTACAAGTACAGCATTTTTATTATTATTAATATCTGCCGCAATGGCTTGTCCTACTTGTCCATGCATTGCGTTACTGTTAATTATGCCATTCATAGATTTTTTGGCGCTATTTAGTTGCTCTTGTGCTGTTTTTGATAGTTTCTGATATTGCTCCAGTGCCTTTTTCATTTCCGCTGTCTCTACATGAAAGCCCATAACATACTCCTTTTTTACCATCGGTAATTACTATCTTAAAGAGCTCTTTTATTCAATCGTTTAAAATCACTTATCTTCATCTAATTCAATAATTCATTCATTTCTTTTTGTTCCTTTATTGCCTTTTTTATCATTTCCAAATTATTAGACTTTTTATTGTTCATTTCAGAATCGAATGCAGCCGTATAATAGTACCTTTTCTCTCCAGTTATTTTTATTCCGATGTTAAAATTATTTAACTTATCATATAAGACTTCCATCGTACTTTGAATAACACTAATCATTTCATCTTCTGTAAGTCCATGTTTAATTACTGCATCAATTTCATAAGTTGGATTGAATTTTTCAATATACTCCTCTAAAGTAATCGATGAATCTATTCGTTCTGTTGTTCCTTTAGGAGCAAAAGTTAAGCTCTCTAGAGTGATTGTTGGTTTATCAATCCATTCTCTTACATTTTTTTCTGCCTCGGATTTCACATAATACTGTGCATAATCATCTTTCATCTTATCTCGAGTACTAATCCATACGAAAAAAACTTCTTTAGGGTTATTTTTTGGCATAAAATAACCTGTATATATTTTTTTCGTTGGGTATTTTTCTAATTTTTCTTTTTTATCTGGTACATACTCAAACGATTTTTCATACTTTTTTTCTAAATTTCCAATGACTAATTCTCTTACATCTTCTTTAGAATCAAAAACTTTTGTCATCTGACCACATCCTGTTGTTATTATTAGCAAAATAAATACTACTATATAAGAAAACTTTATTTTTTCCATGTAAAGATTATTGTCTCCTCATCTATTGAAATATTTTTTATATTTTCATTATTTTTTAGAGCTTCATACATGCTTTTTCTCATCTCAGTATCTTTAACCTCTAACTGTGTTCTTGTAAACAAATCTTCTTTACTTTTACCTGAATCAGTTCTTATAGCCAAGTTCCAAAAATGCTTTTCTTCTTCTGCATAGTCTCTTGTATCATTTTCTAATAATATTTTACCAGTATTTGCATCATATATCGTATTTTTTATAGGGATCTGATCCTTTTCTTCTACACAAGGATACCAGCCAGGGATAGCTGATTCTACTTGTGTAACAAAATCACCAGAGTCGAAGTTTTTATAATACAAACCCACTTCTGCTCCATAAGACTCACCAAATCCATAGGAACCTTTCCAAAGTTCTAATCGATATTCTTTACCATTTGCTTCATAGTAGATGACCTCTTCATCTAAATCCATTCCAAATAGTGGACCAACCATATCAAAGAAATCATTGAAACCTCCAATATGTTGTATAGAGTGTTTATTTGTATAGTAGTAGTCTTTTTGTTTATTGTATTCAAACCCTAAAAACGGAGATATCCAGAATGCATTAGCATTAAACAGATTTTGCTCCAAATCTCCCCAAAAGGCTGTCCAGCTATTATTTATATCATCGGAAATAATTTTGCTAGCTCTCTCCCAACTTACATCTCCACTTAATACAGAAAGTAAAGGGTGCCTTTTCATTATCTCTTTTTCCTTTAATTTTTCCTGTTCATCTTCCCATATTTTTAATTGATTATCTAATTCAGTAATGCTTTTTGCTAGTTCTGTTTGTGATACAAACTCCATAAATCTCGGATCTGTATAGCCTAGACCACTTGCTGATTCGGAAACCTTGATTTGTTGTCCTAAAACATTGATTATTTCTTCTGCTGAGCTTGGGTTTTGCTTATTATCAAACTCATTGACTTTTTGAATAATTTTATCCAAATGTTTTTTTGACTCATCGCAAGCACTAGTGAAAGCACTACTACTTGGCATTGAGAGTGCAATTAAATCAGCTATATCACTGTAAGTTGATTTAATTGTTTGTCTTTTTTCTTTGTGTTCTGTCTTAAATTTATCAATAGATGTCTTTGCCTTCATTAAGACAGCTTCATCTAATACAGCACTTTGTGAAGCTTCTCCTGTAGTTTCTACAAAATCCGCATAAGTTTGTTGAAAATCTACCGCAACTAATTTGTAACTATTTTTTAACCCTACAAGTACAGCATTTTTATTATTATTAATATCTGCCGCAATGGCTTGTCCTACTTGTCCATGCATTGCATTACTATTAATTATGCCATTCATAGATTTTTTGGCGCTATTTAATTGCTCTTGTGCTGTTTTTGATAGTTTCTGATATTGCTCCAGTGCCTTTTTCATTTCCGCTGTCTCTACATGAAAGCCCATGACATACTCCTTTCTTTCGTTCTATTCTGTTTTCGAGAGTGTTGAAAGAGTCTCATAATAGGAAATTGCATCTTCTGTTGTCATATATGCGGTGGAAATTTGCTGATTTAATGCTTGGGTCGCACGCAATACATCAAAAGAAAAGGCTTCTTCGTACTCATTCGTATAACTTTCTGCAATCACACGCTTAATCATCATATTAGACACCAATACCGGATCGTTCCCCGGAATCTCTCCAAAAGGCCAGAGTCGACCTAAATAATCAACAATGTATTGATCAAAACCTTCCATTAAAGGAACTTTTCTTCCAGTAAGAGTCACAATCGCTCCTAACTCACCATCTGTAAACATCTCTGCTACACTTTCCGGTAACATGCTTTCATCTAATTCAACAGTTGTTCCGACTGGATAGATTGGTGCAAAAGCCATGTCAATTTTGCCAATATAATGTAAAAATTGAGGTATCGTTAATACGACTTTACTCGCTTGACGTTCAAAGGTAACATGTTGCTCTTCATAATCAAAAAACACGCTTAATTTAGCACCAACCATCGGCTTATGCTCAAATCGTTGATCCAAGTTTCGATAAGTTTTATAGACCGATTTTAATAATTGGAAGTTAGTTCCTAATAGAACACCAGTTAAAATCAGTTCTTCAGTTATTTCAAAAGTTAGAGAGTCATCATTGATTAATATACCTTCAAAAAACTTTTTTGCATCATAACTGGCCATTACTCGAACCTCACTTTAGCTGTATTTTGTTGAATAGATTTTGAAGCTTGATTATCTTCGTTCACAATATTTTCAGCAGCCTTTTTCATCTTTTGTGTATCTGTACTCGAAACATTTTTGAAAGACTCTACCGTATTTACTAACTTCTTTTGTGTTTCAATTACTTTCTTAAAGCGTTTTAGGGTTGTCTTACCCAAATCATTAATTACTGGTTTTGAAATACTTGAAACAGCACTTTCTGCTTTTGATACTGCTGCATCCCAAGCTTCTTTATCTACACCTGTTTTCCCCATCCATAATCTCTCCTCGGATTAAAAAATAGAAGCCAAGAAATTTTTCGCTGTGTTAAAGGCACTTTCTACAGCATTCAATAAATCTCCTTGTTCTAATTCTTTTTTTGCTATTTCTGCATCTAATTTTGCCATATTTCTTTGATAGGAGTTTTCCTCCGAATGTAATGTCGTTCCCATCTTTTTCGCCTTCTCATCAAATTTATCGCGAAGTGTGCCTTTAAATTGTCCAGTACTCAATTTTGATGGGTATTGCTTTACTTGATTTTCAAACTGTGAAAAATTCTTCATGGATTTTTCTAATTTTATTTTTGCTTCTTTTAATCGTTCTAATTTTTTTTGATTTTTATCATAATTCGCTTTTCGCTCATTGCCAATTCTCTGCCATTTAACTGATTCTTGTCTATTTTGAGCATTACGCTCCTGACGTCTTCTTTCTGCTGCATCATCTTTGGCCATTCTTTTCCCTCCTTGCTACAGCAATCAAACACTTATTCTATTCACTAACCAACTTCACGCGACAAGCGTTCCGTCCCACGAAGAAATGAGATTCATCCAGCTCCACTGTTGGTTCACTGTACCCTGATTTCACATTGATAAATCCTTGGTCTGCCAATCGTGTGCCGATCATCCCAGCCGGGATATTTGTACGTAATCGCTTATTAAAGTCATCAAAGCTATTTTCAATTTGCTTTTGATTACCTTGGAAGATAAAGTAGATCTTCACTTTTGCTGCTTTTCTTAAATAAACATCAATTGCATCGTTGGTAATAAATGTCTTATCTCCAAAAAGGTGTGCTTCCGGGATATAAATAAACATTGGTTCCGGCTCAGCCACATCTTGACGAACCTCGATTTCACTCACTAAATCATTGACAAAGGTACTATAATCCGGTTCTGCGACCATCATATCAAAGCTGTCAGTAAAGCCGCCAAAACGTTCTGAACCGTTAAAAACAACTCGTTGTGCTCGGCCTTCGAAATGTTTTAGATTTTCTACTATTACTTTTTCAATGTATTCCGTTTGTTGCGGCGAATCATCTCCGATAACAAAATAACCATGTTTTTGTGGATCGAAGCCGACGACATTCGTTGTCTCCTTATCCAACCCAATTGGCAATTGCATGTGCTCAAGCATCATTTGTGTTTGTTTTGACTCATAAAAATCAGCCATTGAAATAACTTTTGCTAACATTGGAATCTTAATAGGACGTTCACCTTGCCACGCCTGATCCATCGCTTCTATCTCTTGTTCCAATTTGTTTAATCGATCAATATCATTTTCACCCTGAGTCGGAAGAAATACCTGAAGCTCATGTGGTTCATCCAGCTTGATCTGTGCGCGTCCAATGATTTCTTGTGGAATCAAAGCATCACGCCCAACGACATCTCTGATTGCCCCTTCTTCTACCAGGAATAAACCGATATGAGATGGTATGTTACTAGCCATACTCATTTTGAACGTAGAAGTTCTCAGAACAGAGAGCACAGCATAGAGACCTACACTCGCTCCTTCTCGTAATAATTGATTCACAACAGACTCAATTTCATCTTCCAATGGACTTTCCTTAATCGCATCAAATCCATCAATGATCGTAATTATTACAGGAAGTTTATTGCCTGATTTTTCTTCATATTGTGAAAGACTTGCTACTCCAAAATCAGTAAATGCATCTTTTCGTTCCTGAATCTCCTTGCGGATTCTCTTCAAGAATTTCACTAATTTTTCATCTTCTTCCAAACGAACTAAGTCAGCAACATGTGGCAGCTTTTTCAATGGGAGCAAGCCATTTGTACCGAAATCAAATAGATTGAACTGCACTTGACTTGGCGTATTTAGTCGTGAAAGGTTCATTACTAAGGTCTGAAGTGCAGTTGATTTCCCAAAACCAGGTGATCCATAAAAGGCTGTATGAGTCAGCTCATTAAAGTCAAAATTAAACACGACTTGCTCTTGTTTCGAAGGAATATCCATAAAGCCGAAAGGAACACTTAATTGTCTTGTATCGCTCCATTCCTTAGACAAAATAGGTGAATCGATCATGGTTTCTAATGGAGGAAGCCATGGTTTTTCTGGTAATACCGCGTTAGTTTCTTCTGAATAAGCATGGATTGCTTCTACAATGGCATCTAATTGTGTTTTTTCTTCTTCATTTTTCACCACTGTATCCTCTTCTTGTGAAAGATCAGCTGTTAATAATTCGTATTGTCCTAATTGATTTATTAGCCAAATACGTTCATCCACTTTTTCTTCTCGCGAAACAAAAGGATCATAGTTTGCGCCGCTCCAAGCAGATTGGAATAGTTCATAAATTTCATTGTTTCCGACTTGTAAATACGCACGACCTGGTTGTGTGATCGTTGCGGCATCTGGTGTTTTGATAATTTCATTTGAATCATTGGCATCGGCAACTTTCAACGCTAGCTTGAAACGAGAGTTTGACCAAATCTGGTCATCCACGACACCACTAGGCTTTTGAGTAGCTAAGATTAAATGGACACCTAACGAACGACCGATTCGAGCCGTTGAAACAAGTTCGGCCATAAAGTCTGGCTCATTCGCTTTAAGTTCGGCAAACTCATCACTGATTAAGAACAAATGTGGCAGTGGATCGCTTGGGTATTTTTTCTTTTCTTCTAGATCTGTAATTGTTTTGCCTTGTTTATATAATTTCGTATAGCCATTGATATGATTCACACCAAATTGACTAAATTTACGTTGTCGTTTTTGTAATTCTGCCCGAATACTTTGTAAGGCTCTAGCAGAGCTTGCTCCGTCTAAATTGGTAATAGAGCCCAATAAATGAGGCAAATTGGCAAATAGATTCGCCATACCTCCGCCTTTAAAGTCAATAGGTAAAAAGCCGACATCCTCCGGCGCAAAATTCACTGCTAAAGATAAGATATAACTTTGGACAATTTCAGATTTACCAGATCCTGTTGTACCAGCTACTAATCCATGGGGGCCATGCGCTCGTTCGTGCAGGTTAAGATACACAATATCGTCTTTCCCACGTACACCTAACGGAACTGCTAATGATTTAGACGTATCTGCTTTTGTCCATCTTGTACCAATATTTAATTCGTCCACCGTTTTTACATCATATAATTCAAGAAAATCAATGGCTTCCGGAATGGCATTCTTCTCCACTTCAACATGATGTAAATTCGCTAATCTCTGCAACGCTTCTTCAATCGGATAAGCCGTTGGCAAATGAGTCGGTACAAACGCTTGATTGACGTATTCATTATTTTGGTTGATCAAGATCGCCGCTTCACTACTTTGGTAATCGATCAAGGTCGTCGTTGTCTCAGGCAACATCGGTAAGGCATCTTTCCCCCAAATCACGGTCACACCATACGGACTCATGTCTTCCGCTAAAAATTCATTTAGTCCATGGCCAGATAACCAACTTTCCTCCAAAATGGAAAATACATAGTGAGGTTGGAAGCGTATCTTTTCATTACCTGCCTCTTTTACTTCTTGTCTTCTTTTCGTTAAAATTTGATAAAACGAGTTAAGCACCATATCTCTTGTTTGGGCATTGTGGATGATCCCTCTTAGATTCAAGCTACGAATCTTCAAATGCGGCAACCAACGCCACGCATGCCAATGAGTATCATAGTCATTTTCAGGAACCAACGTTACAAATTCTACATCCCGATAAGAATGCAGCATTGAAATTTGGAACAACAGCGTTTGAATAGCGGTTCTTAGTACAGGATAGTTCCCTGCCAGCCCAACTGTTTGATCCATTAAAGGAATAACGATCGGCGCACCTTCCAATTGTTGGTACGGCCAAACAAGCTGTTTCTCCGCTAATGAGCTCAATTCATTTTCTTCATTACTAGCTTGATATTTCACGGAAAAGCTTGATTTAATTTCTCCAGTTCCAACATGTATTTTTAAGAAATCTTCATTGGTTGTCATGCGTTCATAAATTCGTGCTTGATAGTCTTTAGCCATTAACGCAAGATCATTCATTGAAGGATACATATACGTAAGAGCATGCTCTTGTTCTTGTTGTAAAAGGGAAATATCTCCTTTTTTCCGAATCAAATATTGTCTATAAGTATTTTCATTATGCTCATTTTTTTCTTTTGTTTCTTTCTTATTGGTAAAATAACTAGAAACAGAAAAGCCTGCTGTTAGTAAACTAGCACCGCCCATACTTAACATCATGATTGGATTGCCGCCGCTTAGAAAGCTTGTAGCACCACTTAAAACAACCATTCCCAAAGGAGGTACCAGAGTTCTTAATAATTCATTTTTCCCTTCCTTTTCTTTGGGTGTCGGCGCCATCACCTCTACATCTTTCTTTGGTTCTTTTAGATGAATCCGCGGACTCCGTCTGAACAGTGGAAATTCTGAAGGATACTCAGGTTTATAATTTTGTTCAACAATTTCAAAGGGATTTAATTTAAAAGCCGCCCCTAAATTAGTTAACTTTAATTGTTTTTCCCTTACTTCTATGATAAGTTTATCAATCACCAACTGATCACCAGTAGTAAAATTAAATGTTCCTTCTGAAACCTGATTTCCGTTAAAATAGACGTTCTCATTATTTGCGTATATATTCATGCTATACTGACTTGTCTTAGTCTCAACAGAGACAGAAATAAAAGCTGCGGTGGGCAAGCTAATAGCTGAAGATGCCATCGCGGAAATCGTGAAATCTTTTTTCGGTTTACTCGTCACAATCGTTTTATATTCCGTTGGTTTAACAATAATAAATTGAGAATTGTCTTTTTTAAACGTTTTATTATCAACTAAAATATTTTGTCCATCATAAGACACTGAATGCCCATCAATCACTCGTTCTTGTTGTGTTTTTGTTAACTGACTATGAGAAAAGACTTCCCCAAAATAGAAAATATCAAAAAGAACATCGACAGACGGCTGCATTTGATCATCAATAGGAACCATTGACTCATCTTCTATTTTATTCGTTTTCAGAATCATCGGTTGCTCCTCCTAATAATTTCATATATTTAGCAATCGCTTCTTCGTATTTCGTTAACAGTTCTTGTTTCTTTTCGCCGTTCATTTTTGTATCTAGTTTTGTGGCATCATATAATTTGGTGTACGCATGTAAAATAAATTGATTATCACCTATATTTTGAGCAATATCCAGAGCTTTTTCAAATTCACCTTTGCCTATATTGATCCAGTATAACAGCGTATTTTCATTTGATTTTTGGGAAATATTATTTAAAATCATCTCTTTTTGCTCGTTGGATAAATTATCTAATTGTACCGAGCTTACTGCATATACATATTGCGCACTTTTAGGCAAAGTTTCCGGTATATCCTCTTTTAGAGTTTTCAATACGCCCGAATAATCATTGGCAATATAATTTGCTTCTGCTGTAATGATTCTTTCTTGCGTGGGAACCTCTTTCAGAGCGTAATTTCCGACAAAAAAACCTAAGATAAGCGTTACAGCTAATAATACAAAACTCCCCCATTTAAACAATGTGTAGCTTTTTCTCTTAACCAATTGGTTTTGTTTTTCTTGTTTCATTTTTTGAATGACCACTTGTTCACTGATCATTTGATCAATCTCTTCAGGTGAAAGAGCTGCCTGAATATTTTTAGATAGCTGATCTTGTAATGTTCCGGAGCCTTCGATCAGTTGTTCGTAATCTAATTTTGGATGAAGAATGAACAGAATTAACGCACGATATTGTTTTAGAAAATCTTCTTCATTTGTAACATACGGAACGACTAGATTCATAAAACCTCTATGCGCAATTGACAACTCTTCTCCAAAAAGAAAAATATTTCTCGGATGGATAAATGGTTGAATTGTTGAATGAAAAAACGATTCGACAAAACGGATTTTTTGCGCTAATAGCAGTCGATTAAATGATGACATTTTTCGCACTACTTCTTCAATCGATGAGGCATATTTGTGTTTTTCATAGGATAAAATCAAATGCTCTTCGGTGGCCTCTAATATTTCTCCTGCTAGTAGAGCATCTTTTTTCGGGAGAACAGTACGAAACTGACTCAGCTCTGATAAGCGGTATTGATTTGCTTGCAGCTTGACCAAGACTTTATCTTGTTGAACTTGGATATCTATTTTTTCTGATATATCTTTTACTTCACTCACGGTTTAGACCCCTTTACTTTTTCATCGTTTCTTTAACAACCAATTGATCTCCATCACCTAATGCGTAGTTGGCTAGAAGAACTTCGCCATTTAACTTGATTGATTTATTTATTATTTCCAACTCAAATGTATCGGGCAAATGGATGTTTAATAGTTCTAGCGATTCTTTCAATAGTTCTTTTAAACGATTTCCAGAAACTTTTATGGGTATCTGTAAATCAATAATTTGTCCACCCACATGTAACCCAATGCCAATAGATGTGTCTTTTCTCATAGAACTCTACCTTCCTAACCTTTCTTTACCCATCTCGGAAATGTTCGACCTAATAAAATTCCAAGACCCGCGACAAGTACTCCACCAACCACACAGAATATCAAAAAGCCAATATTGGTTCCTTGTTTTAATGCAGAATCTTCAGAATCCAAACTATCATCCAATACATATCCGCTTGAAAAAAGAAGGGGTGTTATTTGTTGATTCATTGCCTGTTCTTTTGGCGTTTCTTTTCTAAAAACTTCTCTTTGTACATTCTTGATTAGCTTCATTTTTTCTTCATTTAACTGCTTATCTTGTTTGGACATATCTTTCATAAATAATTGATTGATTGTAAAGGTAGTAGAGTTACTCTGACTACCTTCATTTTTTTCATAAATCACTTGATTATTTATTTTTAAGTCACCATTATCTGCATAAACAGGACTACTTTGTACAAAAATAATTAGTAAAGGAAGAAGCATTCCTTTTAACATCGTTTTAGCATTAAATTTCGGTCTATAGTGCATAATTTTTCTCCCCCACCAATAATAGAAACGATCACGCATTCACTTTTTGTTCTTCTGGATTCACCCAAAAGTTTAATAAAATGCCACTCAATGCTAGGATTACAAGACTCAGATAGCTTATCCAGCCAATGCTGCCCCCATTTAATAGTGCAGTAAAGCCGTTTTGAATGTTTTGTAAAGGCGACACTCGATACAATATATTGGTGATTGTCCCTGTTTTAGTGGCTACCCCCAGTAATGGCGTCAGCATGAAGAAGAGACCTAGTATGGCTCCACTAACATAAAGTGTCAGTATTCTGAACTGTCTCATAAAGCCGAGTGTTAAAAGTAAGCCAGCAAGTAAAACTAAAAAGGCGTAGCTAAACCATGCTCCTTTAGCATTCATTCCAACAATAAAGCTCAAATTAAGAGCAAATGCAATAGATAAAGCAACACTGTTGAACAGTATTACAATGACATTTGACATATTGTACCAAGCTCTTGATGGGTTCATGAGCAAATCAATTTCAGATACTTTTCTTTGCTTCATATATTTTTGCATCGCTACAGCAACCAAAACAATCATAAACGCTGCTATGATCGTTGCATAATATGGAATCAATGAATTTTGTCTTGTTTCCCCAAAATCTCCTTTATCTTGAATTGGATTTGATAGAAAATTAAAGACTGTTGCATTATCCGATCCGCCATTTTTAGTATTGGAAAGTACTTTATCAAAAGTTTTTGCGTACTTAGCGTTATCAGTTGTTTTCTCATCCATTTCAGCAACAGTTTTATCCAAGTTTGTTAAAATACCCTCTGCATTTGTCTGCACCTTGTTTGTAGATTCCTTTAAATTTTGAATAGTTGGCGCAATGTCTTTGACTTTCGCCGCAGATTCTTCCGTTGCTTTAGCCGTTTCTTTTGAACTGCTAGCTAATGTCTGGATGCTTTTCACCAAGTTTTCTGTGGTTGCATTAATCGCAGTAGTATCATTTTTATCAGGGTGTGCATTTGTCTCTGTAATAATGGTTTCCGGAGCCACCCGTTCTGTTTCGTTCCATGAGCTGTATGTTTTTTCAATTTCTTGATTTGCATTATCGAACCAGCTTCCTAATACAGAAGCATCCTGTAGCATCATATCAGGAACATTCATAAGATTTAACGTTCCATACAACGTCATCGTTCCATCTTCATTTTTATCCGTACTCGTTCCGATTGTGGCATTTAATTTATTAATTTGTTCTACAATATCGTTATAGAGGCTAGTTCCATTTTCCCTATAATTTTCGTAGAGTGAATCTGAAATTTGTGAAACTTTTTTAGAATCCGTGACATTATCATATAGCCAATAAACAGAATCAGGTGTAGCTAACTCATTGAATGATTTATCAGGATGATTGCTAATATTTTCAGCAAAACTAATAACATCTTGTTGTGACGGATCAGCATAAATGGTTGTTAGCTTTTCTGCAGTAGAAGTTAAAGTTGTAAAAAGATTAAAAAGTTCAGCCAAATCTTGTTTCAAAGGCTGGTCTTTATCTATATATGCTGCTAATTGTCCAGACGTTTTTGAACGATTGGAAGTCCAAGAATAATGACATTGAACATACTCATTGCTGCTATAATCATTGGGATAAGTCCAGGTTATTTCAGAATCAAAGGTGTAAGACATCTGTGATTGCGCAGGTGCTTTCACTGGTCCGCTACTCCCTGTGTTCTTAGGTATAATAGCTATATTTAATTGTGTTCCCTCATTAGTAACGGTCGCTGTATAGTCCGACCCAGATAAATTAGCTATGATCTTTCTTTCTAAATCTCCTCTAATTATTTCTAAATTAGTAACTTCTACTGTACCGCTACTTTCAGGACCAAATGTATGTGAAAATTGTAAATATCTGTTGGTTCCAGGAGTTAAATTTATCTCTACCGTATTTGTCGTAGTGAATACAGATGAAATATCTTGTTTCGGAGTTGTAGATAAGATGTTGAATTGATTTCCATTACCAGTCAAAGCTGGATCATAATGTGTCACAATTGTATAAGCAGCACTCAATTTGTCGCTTGCGCCTTGTGACAGCAACCCATTATTTAAAAGTGTATCTAAAAGAATAGGGAAATCTGTACTTGATGGAAGTGCACTATTCTGTAATTGCGTAAGTTCATTTCTTACAGAGGTTAAATATGCGCCATCTTCTTTAATCTCTGATTCTTTATCAACCGGTGACACTAACTTTGAAATAGCTAGTTTAACCTGATCTTCTGTTGCTGTTGCTGGATCCGCACTTCGATCATTGTAATACTTCTCAGCAACGTCTTCTTTTAAAACAGTTAAATCAGCTACTTGTTTTTCCAATTCCTTTATTTCATTCGACAGCTCTTCTATTCTATTACTTTGTGTTTCTTTAAAGGCATATGCATTCTTCAAAAAGTCTGCATAAACACCCGTGTCATTCGCTTCTTCAGAGCCTTTTGTAAAAAATAAGCCAAATTGATTTTTGATACTATCATCAAAGCTGTCATATTGAGACTTGTACCCTTTTAAATCATTTTGCCATTGATTTTCTAATTGCTCTTTTTGCAGCTCAAATTGCTCATTAAACTGTTTAATGGATGTTTCTAATTTTTCATTTGCTTCATCTGCATAATCATCCACAGATTTCTGCACTTCTTCTGTTGTTTGACTATTTGCTTCCAAACCAGAGTTATTACTGTCCATCAATTGTTTCACTGATTCAACAAATGCTTGTTGTTCAGATGTAAACATCTTATTTTCTTCATCCAAAATACTTGCTGTATCAATGACACTTGAAAAATTCGTCGGTACTTCTTTAAACGGCAAATAAATTGTTTTTTCCAAATTGTCTTTGTGGTCTATCTCCAACCCAACAATCTGATTGACATTTTGTTGTGCCTCTGACAAATTTCCTACAATACTTGAAAAATACATCTGTACAATTCTTTGATTGAAATCTTTTAAAATATCATTTACTTTTCCCTGAATCGCCTGATTGGTTATCTCATTTTGTCCTTCTCTCACTTGATACTCCACTAAAGCTTTTTCAGGATTCATACTTTGTAACGAGAGCAACCGTTCAGAGAAATCTTGTGGAATAATAATCTGTGCATCAAATTGTCCATCTGCAACTCCACGACTAGCAATATCTCTAGTCGTCGTCTCCCAACGGTTAGCAGTATCTTGATTGATCAATGTGACAAAGTCATTTCCTAATGCATATTTTTTTCCTTCAAAAAAAGTTCCTTTATCTTCGTTTACCAAAACATACTGCATTTTCGTTATCTTTTCATTCGATGTTTTTTGAATATTATCACTTTTAAAACCTATATAAGAAAGAATAGATAAAAACAATATGCTACCGATGGTAATCGAAATAATAGGAAGATACTTTTTTAGTTTATTTTTCACTTTTCTCTTCTCTCCTAAATAAAAAGCGTCCGCGCAATGAATTGCACTGACGCTTTTCTTATTTCAAAATTAATTTAGTTTAAACCGAAAGAACTTGCATCTTGTTGATCACGTTGTGCTACTGTATCAGCATACTTGTTCAATTGATTATTAATACTAATCAACAATTCTTCCATTTTTTTAACGTTTCCTTCTAATTGATTGTATTGTTCTAAATAAGATTGAAACGCTTGACCTTTCCATTCTTGCGCGATTTGTTGATTCATAGAATTTACTTTACGAATCGCATCTTGGATTTGTTGTTGTGATTGTGTATAAACCTTTGCTTGTGATTTCAGTTGCTCGGGTGTTACGGAAATTACTCCTGCCATTATAATCTCTCCTACTCTATAATAAAATTGTTTACATAAATAGTATATCTATCAACAAGTATGCTTGTCAACGTTTTTTAGAAATAAAATATGATTTTAAGGTAAACATTCTATTCCAATTGAATATTTTCATTTTTTTAAAGTAAAATATATCATTTAAATACAAGCTGTTTTAGCCAATAAATCCAAACGTAAACTGCTTTCTTGTAGATAAAACTCTCTCAATTTTATATCAGATAACACGTGACTAATATAATTGATCTTTATAAAATATTATTAACCTGCTCTGATAGATTCATGCTAATAGCACCTCTTCAAAGTTCTGGTGATGATCTAGACAACCTTGATAAATAATTCAAATAACCTATTCATCCATCCAACGGGTGGTCGAAGGTGCCTTGTCAAGAGCTATATCTGCAATTAGTGCGGTCGTAATTCTACACTTTTAGGAATCCTTCAGACAATTAACTAGAAGATAAGCTGCTTTTTATGTTTGATATTCCAAAAAATATATAAATAAGGAAGTGCATAGTAATCCTATAAGGAAAAAATTAACCAAATTCGGGTTTGGAACCGATTTTCTTCATAACAATAGTATTTACTTGGTTAAACCAGACAATAGTTGAGAAAATTTCGCATATATTCAAAAGTAAAAGAACAGTGAGAGTCATTCGATAATTTTTAAAATATTTCATGCACGTTTATACTTTTATTTCTCCCAAACTGGAACCGATTTCGATCATGTTATAAATCAAAGTTTCAGGTTGTTCCTTCTGTCTGTTTTATTTTTTCTATGTCTCGTTGGTAAGTTCGTTTTAGTTCTAGCTGTTTTTCTTCGACTTTTTGCGTGAATCGTCGTGCTTCAGATTGAATCGTTGCTTGACTTTCTTCCATTTGTCGATAGAACGATCGCTTATCCCATGAATCATTTTTTGTTAAATAGAGAACTTTATCCATCAACTTTTCGGTGTCTTTTTTGAATACAGCCACTTCTTCTTCCATTTTTTTCTGTATTTGTTGAAGAGCTCGTTTTTCCTGCTCGTATTGTTCTGTTGCTTGGCGTCGTTTCCTTTTTTGTTCTTCTGGACTCATTCGCTTAAACCTCTTTTACAGGTGTTTTAAAGGCTGGTTTCTCTAACTGCGTCAAGCACTGTTTCGCAGATGTTGCACTGTTACCCTGTAAAGCTCCTTCCAACGCTCCTGGAAGGACACTATTACTTTGTTGATACATGGCTTCTGCTAGTTCATTTAGCGTACTAGTAGATGTCTGTCTAGTTGTACTTAACCGTGTTTTTTTTGCGGTGATTATTGCTTTTATGGCGTTCTGTTCTTGCTTTTTTCGTTCTTGCTTTAATTTTAAAAGCAACGCTTTTTCTTCATCCATAAAAAAACTCCTTTTTGTTACTTCTCCATGAAGATATTTTTTCCTGCATTGCCATCATATTCTTGAATGTTCTTTGCAACAGTCGTTAATGTTTTACTAAATGCAGTCAATTTTTCTTTATATTTTTTTGCTTCATTAGTATTACTTGTCGCTTGTCCACTATCCCACAAATTATTTTTTTTATAGGGGGCAATCAAGGCTTCAACTTCATAGCTTTCTAATGATTGCTGGATTGCCAGAGCACCATCTCGAATTTCTTGGACAACTAAATCTACTTCATCTTCTGCTTCTTGTTGGTCATTTTTTTGAATCAATACATATTCGTCGCCAACTGTTTTCGCCTTTTTTGCGACTTCTGTAGCAAGTTCTCCTCGAAGTTTAATTTTTTTACTGCCAGAAGCCCCTCGAATACTTTTCTGTAACCCGGATACTTTCTCATTCCATTTACTCGCAGCCTCGGCATCTGCAATGATTTTTGAATATTCTTTTTCGAAATCTTTATAATCACCAGAAACAAGTAATTTGATTGCTTCTGTGAAAGATAGTCCTGATTTCTGACCGTCTTTTGTTAAAATATTTAAGTATTTATCAATTAAATTAGAGATTTTAATTCCAGCTGCAAAAATATATCCGTGTTCTTTTAAATTAGCTTCTTTTGGTGTCCCATCAGGGTTTAATTGATATTGTCCAAAATCATGACTAGAGCCTGGGTCTCCACCATCGAATGTAGACGTAAATGATTTTGGCAGTAAATAATGTACTTTTCCGATTTCATCAACGCCTTTTTTATTTCGATTTAACATTGATACAATATCAAATGCATTGACATAATATTCAATTTTTCCTTGTTCTTCTAGGCGTTGGATATTTTGTTGGGCTTGTTTAGACATTTCATTTATGCTTGCTCTAGCATCTGGACCTTGAAATAAAATGACCTTATCAATCTTATCAATGTCTCCTGCTGGTAAATTGGCTACTGCTTGAATAGTGACCATTGTCCCTAGCGAATGCCCAGTCATAGATATTGTTGCATTTGGGGCTTTCATTCCCATTTCTTTAATTTTTTGGTGCATAGCTTCTGTAGCTAATTTTGCTTGAGGTATATAAGCGTTATTTACAGCAAATTCATAATTGTTACCTAACCAATCATTTTTATTATCCCATGATATTCCATCACTTCCTCGAGTGGTAAAGTAGGTATGTTTTGTCTCTGCATTTAGAGTAGGGGTATCCGTTAGATAATAAGAGTTATACCCTGCTTTTTCATCCGTTAGCAGCCCTTTTTGATACTCCTTGTCTTTGCCAAAAAACTTTTTTTCAGTGACTGTTTTGACGGTATTATCTGGTTGTAAATAGACGGTATTAATACTATTTCCATGTGCATCTTTTGCCCCTGCAAAATTAAATTTTACGGACTCATTTTTTTTATGACTGTCTAATTGTCCATCATTCCACTTGTTTTTATCATAGGGGAATTGTGTAGGTCTACCTGTATATGCACCTTGAGCTAAATCTGCATAGATATTATAATCATGCTCTAAGATAGCCATATTAAATATCTCCTTTGGAGTAATTATAATCTGCATTTATTGTATACATATCTATAATTTTAACAGGGGCGTTTATATTGTCAGGGATTATTGCAAATCCAAATGAATTTATATCTGTATCATTATAATCAATTACTTTTATTCTAAGTGTTAATATATGATCTCCACCTTGAGGCAAACCATTTCCGACCACTTCATCATGTAAAGTAGACCAATCATAATCAACTTTTGAAATTTTATCATCTTGTGTTTTAATAAAGTCTGTCATTTCATTTTCATGTTTTTTAAGAAACGCAATCTGTTTTTCTTTTTCTGTTGGTTCGGTCATTTTTTTCACTCCTAACATTCCTATTGTTCCTAAAATTAAAATAATTCCTGTTAATATACTTAGTTTCACTGCTCTTTTTTTATTCACACATTAAACTCCTTTACTAGAAAAACGTTAGTGCATGACTTTGCAATTTTGCTTGAGGAATATAACCTTTTTAGCAAAAAAGAGATTATTGTCCACCCAATCATTTAAATTATTTCCTATCCACCCTTTTGTCACATCTTTCCAATCACCTGGAAGAGCATCGCTTCCTCTAGTCGTAAAGTAGGTATGTTTTGTCTCTGCATTTAGAGTAGGGGTATCCGTTAGATAATAAGAGTTATACCCTGCTTTTTCATCCGTTAGCAGCCCTTTTTGATACTCCTTGTCTTTGCCAAAAAACTTTTTTTCAACGACTGTTTTGACAGTATTATCTGGTTGTAAATAGACGGAATTAATACTATTTCCATGTGCATCTTTTGCATTAGGGAACTCATATTTAGCATAGCCTTCATTTTTTATTAATATCTTTCAAAATTCAAAATTTCCGTTGGTTCGCTTAAGGAATCAACGTCTATAAGTAATTCAAATTCATGAGAATCATTATACTTTCCTGTAATATCAATTGTGTAAGTACCAGTAGGTATACCTCCAGCATCTCGTTGATAAGTATCATAGTCATCGTAATCAAAATATACATTTTTTACTACAGGATGTTTCTTCTCATTTTCTGAGATTATATGAAATTTTTGTGATTTAACATAATCAATCATTTCATTTTCATGTTCTTTAAGAAAAGCAATCTGTTTTTCTTTTTCTGTTGGTTCGGTCATTTTTTTCACTTCTAACATGCCTGTTACTCCTAAAAATACGATCATTCCTATAATTATTCCTAGTTTCACTACTCTTTTCTTATCCAAACATTAAACTCCTTTGATAAGAAAAGCGTTAGCGCAAGACTTTGCACTAACGCCTTTTATCGACAATATATTTTTTAGTTTAGACAAAACTTATTGATCATATTGTGTTACTGTATCCGCATAACTGTTGTTGCTATAGCGTGTAATCCTTTTCTTGTGATGTCAGTTGCTCGGATATGTTGGAAATTGCTCATACAGCTATAATCTTTCCTACCCTATAATATATAAATAAGTATATCGAGCATTAAGTATTCATGTCAATAGTTTTTAGAAATAAAATGGGATTTTATGAAAACATTCCAAATCTAATTGAATATTTTATTTTTTCAAAAGAAATAATATGTTTTTTTATTGTAAATCATTCTATCCATAAAATTCCAAAGAACCTATATTATCAGACGGAATAGTTAAGTTTGTCCTCAGATAATAACTTTCAATTTCATTATTTTTTTAAGATTGTGACTAAAATTTCAAATACATTTCCTTCCATAATTTATTATTTATCAAAGTAAAATTAATTTAACTATATCATAATTAATTCAACTTAAAAGACTTTTTAGTAATTTTTTCTAACATCTGAGCAAATAATTTTCAAGCAAACGTTTTCCTTTTTTCTTTACTAAAAAACAAGAGACACCATTTCTGATATCTCTTGTTTCAAACAGTAGTCAAACTACAACTTTTTCTCGCTCTAATACTTTTTGATGTTGGCGAAGAGCTCTCAAAAAGTCATCTTCCAAAAACTGGAAAGTGTCTTGAAACATTCTAATTGAATGGTACTCAATTTTTTGCAAAATCGCCGTTCCATATTGTATTCGTAAGCAAATAAATTCGCAACGACTCCAAAAATTAACGTTGTTGAGAACTGTGAAGCTTTACGGACTTTTTTAAGATCTGGTTGTGTTTTATCGATTTTGACTATACTTCAAAATTCTTTAATAACAATGGATTGAAAAAAATTCATTAAAAACTTCCATCTAATTTCAGATGACTCGTACTCCAAAAATAAACGTGAATCAGAGCACACTGCATTTTATTATAACAATTAGTAAAATAACCTATTTTTTAAAAACCAAAATATGGCAATAATGTTACCAAAAAAAGGAGCAGATATATTAAAAACCCCCATAGATTTCTTGGATTAATTGTCCAACCATATCCAATTCCTTTTTCTACAAAAAATTGAGATTTTTTTGAGGGGTCTACTCCTAAAAAACTCGCTATTAATATAGATAGCACAAAAATTGAACAAATTAGCGGAAACAAATCAAATGAACTATCTTTCAAAATAGTTTTATTTAAAATAATGCCACCAATTGAAACAAATACTAAGAACCCTATCAATATTTGATTTATATTCCACTTACTCACCTTCACTTCTGAATCAGCTGCCTTTTTACCTTCTTTCATGAAATTTTTTATCTGTTTATTTTTCATTTTTTTCAAAAATATCCTTCCCTAATTTTTATTTACTTTTAAGATAGTAAAATTTAATGATCGTAACCAGTATTTAAATCAGAATATAGATATCCTTCTAACGTTATATATATTATACCAAACAATCTCTCATCATAGATTTCAACTTTATTTTTTGAATAAAACGATTCTGAACAACATCAATTATATCAGTATAATTTTCTAAAATCGTCTCTTTTACATCTTGATTACTAAAAACATAAGCATAAGTTTGACAAAAATGGTAAAATTTTGGAAGTCAATTTGAGGATTCCACTTTTTCACCTGTTTTAAGATTTTTACTGGACCATCAACAAAAATCCATTGTTTCATAAAATTAGATTTTTGTATATCGAAGATTCTCGTTAGAGAATTTTTATCACTAGTTATATTGCCTAACTGCAATTCATCAATATATTCTACTGTGACTCCACAGCAAGACAACCCTCTATTTTTATGATCTACCACAAACATTGAAAAGATATTATCACATCCATTTGAAACAACTCTAAAATAAATACTTTTACCCTAGCATATTTCATACTAAATAACAAAAGATCATAATTTAAAAAAGCTTCGCCACCAGTTCAAACCAAAAATTTCACTGAATTAGTTTCAGCTACTCTACCATTTTCCACCATAAAATCATTACGAAATTCTTTTCCATCTAACTTTAGTAACTTTGCTTGTTGTTTTACACTTCCCAAGTTCTCACTGCCTTAAATGAAAAATAAAGAAGCTTGAATTCAAGCTTCCAGACTGTAGACAAAGTCCCAAAAAAGGGATGACGTCTACAGTTTTTTCTTTTATACTTAATGTATGAAAACGTTTTAAAGGAGCGTGGGAAAATGATGTCAAAACATCCAATGAATGGAAGAGATCAATACATGATGATTTCCTTAGAAGATCTTGTGCCAAAAGATCACTTGATTCGAAAAATAGATAAAGCAATCGATTTTTCCTTCATTTATCCAATTGTTGAATCAACTTATTCGACCTTAGGTCAACC
>NZ_JBIYEU010000024.1:0-41411 GCF_044909655.1 Enterococcus sp. UD-01
AAAAAAACCACCACGACCGTCGTCTGTGGTGGAAATGAAGGTTGTTATTTACTCTTGGTAGTTATTTCATTACCTATTTTAATAACTTAAGATAATGTAAAATAAGTAATCTTATTTTTTTAATACTTAAAATACCGTCATATTCCCCACGTTCTGTGGAAAATTTTGTGGGAAATTTTTTTTGCTACAAGTTATCAGTTTAATGTTAATATATTGTTTGATATACTTATTTAGAACATTATCTTAGGAGGATCGATATGAAAAAAGTAGTTTACGGGTTTATTTTAATTTCTGTATTTGGACTTACTGCGTGTGGGAATGATAAAAAAGAAACGACTTCTAGTAGTAAAGTTGAACAATTAGAATCGAGAGTAAAGGAATTGGAAAGTTCTTCAAGTGTAGAAGAGCCTAAACAAGATAAAGAGAAAATACTATCTTCCCTAACATCAGATATAAATAAGAAAATTGTAGAAGCTTTTCTTGATAATGATTTGAAAATCGACTATCCAGAGAACATGGACTCACTGGAGTATTTTCCAAATGAGTATGATATTGAAAATAGCCCTACAAAATTCATTAGCAAAATGTCTTTTAATACAGGTAATTTAATTGGAGTTGATAGTATTGGTATAGAGACCTACGAATCAAGTGAAGATTTAATGAATGCAGAAAAAAATTTACAAGATGAATCTTCTGCGGATCTTTACATGTCAACAAACACTAAAATATTATCTCTAATGTATACGTATAAGCCAAACGATTCTAAAGAGAAAGAACAGATGGACCAAGAGTTCAATAAATACAAAGAAGTATTTGAAAAAATCGAATAATCAAAAAAAGCCTACCTCGTACAGAGATAGGCTTTTTCTAACTAATTAAAAAATCCTGTTCCCCATGTTGTATCGATACGACCATCATCTGGACCAACTGCAACATAACGACGTTTTCCTGAAGCTCCAATATAACTAATCCAAGCATACTCATTAGACATAACATAGCTGTCATATCTGATTGCAGTTCCCTTAGTGTAATAATCCAATGCCGGGCTTTTTACATCATCCGGATTCGTATCTGCACTGACAGCAAGTTTTCTATCAGGATAAAATGTTCCGGACATCTGTATACGCTTGTTAGGGTCTTGCGGTACTGGAACAATAGGTTTTGGAGTACTCGGTTTAGGATTAGTACCACCATTACTTTTTCCAGTATAGCGGTAGATAGTGATTTCAGGTTGTCCATTATACATCCAAATATAGTCATGATCATTGATAGATATCCCATCAAAGCCAAAATTACAATGGATGATTTTGTCGTTGTCATCAATAAAAATACCTGTATGACCAGCTGCTCCTAATGTAAAACCTCGTTTACCCCAAATAAAGATATCACCTTTCTTAGCCGGATAATTACCATTAATTGGTTTTACTTGTTCCCATCCACTATTCTCTAAATCGTTAAACAAGGTTTCTGTATTCCCCATGCTTCCGGCTTTCAAAAATCCACCAGCAATCAAAGCATTGTAAACAGCACTAGAACAATCATAGCTACTGGGTCCTAAACGATTAGTCATGCTATATCGAACTACACCTAAACGCTGTCTCATCCAATTGATCATTTCATTAACGTTAGCCATCATCATCATCCTTATTCTTAATATTTTTTAAAAAGTCCTCAAAAAGTTCTGTCACTATGCCCATTTTTTCATAGTTTTCTAAGATCGATTTAAGTTCCATCATTAAATAACCTAGATACAATACATAGATTAATCCCACTCCGAATCCACCTGGAATCAGAGGTGCAAGAGGAATAAAAAACATTAACAGAACCATACTTGCTATTTTTCGCAAAATCCCGTTTATACCTACCTTACTTTTAAACTCAATGTCAGGATTGATTTTGGCGGCTAAAGTGCCACTTAAAAAATCAATCACCATTGCCACACAAATTAATGCTAAAACATAAAGGGCTTTATGATCCGCATCTATCAAAAATTGCTCCAAATAATCAAACATTTTCATAATTACCACCTTTTCTTTTTAAATGAAGCCCCGAAAGGGCTTCATCAGATTTTGTATGTTGTTGAACCGGATGCCCATGATGTTTTGTTTGCCCAATTTAAACCTACTGCAATAGTACCAACTGTGGCAGAGCCAGGAACTAAACGCCCGTTAACATCGAACGTACCAAAAGCGACTCCTGTAGATATACGAACGGCACATTGAGGGTACTGACGATACATAGGAATCGCCCAATCAGGTAGTTTTGCAATTGGACTATTTTGTGTAGTCACGCCACCGCTCACGTTAAATGAGAGGTGAATAACACCTTGTTCAATTTCCTCGACATAAGACTCTTTGATCCTGCCAGCATCAACGTTATTAGTAAAACCGTTTAGCAAAGTAAGTGCGGCATACCTTAAGTTTCCTGACAAACTGTTTGTGGTAATGTAATCAACATTCAATGCCTTCATATCTTCAAATTTTGTATCAGGAACTGTCCAGACATTTATTTTTAATCCTAACGCATGTAACTGATTGACTAAATCAGCTGTAACACCTGCATTACTATAATTCACACCAAGAGTTGCTGGATATCCTAAAGCCACTGCCTGATCAATTACACTTTGAGTGACGGTGCTAGAAACCACATGAAGTTCCATATTAGGATACATTTGTCTAATATTAGTCAGTACAGTATAGTCAAACGAGATAATCACACAGTTCGTCTCATTATATCCATAGTTAGTCAGGATTGTTTTTAACTGCTCGTAATTTGAAATCGTATAGTCGCCTGTTTTAATTTCTATAACAGGTACTCTACATTTTTCTCTACAAATTGCTAAGTATTCCTCCAAGATCGGCGGAGTCTTTTCTACATCAGACAAACTGTCGATATTAGCACCAGTATCTATTCTTAGCGCTCTAAACTGGGCTAAAGTCATAGATTTAATTGAACCTGTTCCATTTGTCGTTCGATCAACAGTATCATCGTGCATGACTACCCAATGTCCGTCAGAAGTAACTTGAATATCTGTTTCAATTCCCCAGTGACGATTAGCATTTTTATAAGCTGGTATAGAATTTTCTGGGTATTCCGTATTGTTACCTCTGTGAGCGATCCAATTTAATCCCTCTCTCCACTTTTGCCTAACCGTTTCAGTAGCTTTTTGATGGAAGTTTTTTGTCTGTAATGGGCTCATAAATTTACTATCACTAGTTGCATTTTCCGCTTCCGCTTTTGATGCAATAGAATAATTCGGGACACTTCCTAAACCGACTTGCGCTTTAGTTACTTGATGTGGGTTGTTTGTGTCATCCACGTGAGCTTTCAATTGTTCATCCTTCAAAAAACCACTTTTATTCAGAACATCTAATGCACTTAGTGAAATTGTGATTTGTACTCCAATATAGTCAACATCAATGGATGCTGGTGTGACACCATTGGAACTATCAGAAAATACCAATACGTTGATTTTGCCTTCCGAGTCAATAAAGTTACTATCATTGATCTCAGTAGCAAAATCAGTATAGTCTGGTGCTGAATTCTGCATCTGAACCGAATAGCTATCAGCTGACTCTAAGAAAGTCGCTACTTTCAAATTTTTATTCCCTGGAGAAGAAGCTTTTCCACGAATTGGGATCTTGATCGATACAAAATTATCTTTGATATATTTAACAACCTGAACCATTGTCATTCCTTCGAAAATATCCTCAGCAATAGATTCAATGGCTGCTTTCACATCAAATAGAAAGAATTGTTGTGGAATTACACCACTCTGTGACGAACCCGTTGAAACTCCTGTATCGTCACGTGACACCACTTTATTATAATTATCTTGTGTAAATTCATTCCAGTTTGCTGATGGTTTCTTGAGCGTAGTTGCCGTATAATCAGAAAAAGCTTGGTGTGGATTGCCGTTTTTATTTCCAGCTGTTTTGCCTTTAAAATCCATCATTTTGGGAGTATTAACAGAGCCAGAGAACATTTTCATTGCATCAGTAGTAGTTAATCGACTGTTAAAGTCACTTGTTAAACGTGCTTGTAACGTGGATTGCTTAATCCCTTCCGTATCAGTTCTTGCTTGAACGATTTCTGGGTTACTATCACCTGATTCTGCAACTAAATCACCAAACTCATTTCTTAATGCATCAAATTCTTGTTTATTTTGGTTAGCTGTACTAACAGCTCGATTCGCTGTATCAACAGCAGTCTTAGAATCAGCAATAGCCTGATCTGCTTTCTGATTGGCTAATTCCCCTGCTTCTTCAGCAATTTCTTTAGCTTCATCACCTGCAGTTCTAGCGATTTCCTTTGCTTGCTTAATTCCTTCTGTGAGTTCCGATTTATAACCATTTACAGTCTCAACAGATGAATTTGACTGATCCATAATGGCATTAATTTTTACACGACCCTGATTGAGCGTGTCAGTTTCTAAAATTTTTTCAACTGCCATTTATTATCACCTCTATTCTTCTACGATTGATTCAATCGTTATTTTTTGTTCGATATGATCACCAAGTAAAATGAAGTTACTACCTGATATATCAGCTAGCTCTTCGAAAATTTCTTGTAGATTTTTAGTTACTTTTGCTGAAAATTCTTCACCATTTATTTTTTTTACTTTAATATTCATTAGAATTGTCCTCCTAATTGAGATTGAATGAAAACACGACAAATAACTTGCGCTTCAATACGTGCAAGTTTGTTAGGTTTTATTTGGATTGTATGGTTACCTCTAGCAATTTTTCCAGTGCTAGTTTTTCGTAAATATTTAACAAGATCAAGTCTGTTCTGACTTATCTCGTGTAAAGGAATAGTTGTACCATCTACTATAATATCTACCTTACTTGCACTATCTGAAGCCTCGTAAATACCCCACTCAAGAGGATGTGTATGATCAGGTAAATTAACTTGATGAGTGTGACTTGGAATATTGACATTGTGGGTGTGATTTGGAATATTTACACTAAAACTATGAGAGTGGTTTGGAATATTTACACTATGAGAATGCGCTGGAGTCGAGACAGAATGGGAATGATTTCCGCTTTCTTCCCTTGTATAAATAGGCCTGTTCGACCCATCCAATCGTAATAATTGTCCGCTACCTGCCTCATATTTAGTATCTTGTTGAATTGGTCCAGACGCATTAGACGGTGTAAACATAAGATGTCTATGACTACCACCAGCACTGCTAGTCTGTGTACTTTGACCATTTACACTACTAGTTTGGCTACTTCCACCACCACCAGCTGTTGTGGATCCTGATGAATAACCACCACCAGAAGAACTTGTTTGCGTAGAAGCACCTCCAGAAGATGTTGACTGTACTCTTGCACCTCCACCTTTGACAGCTTTAGTGTATCCTCGATAACGTTTAGTTTTGAACGTCAATTCAACTGTATTCACATGAAATACATCATCATCAAGATAAAATTCAATATTCGCAGGATAGGCAGCTTCACAATTATCTTGGTAGCTATAATTTAGAATATTTGTCGCGCCTTGAGAATATGTTTCGTTGATTTCTTGTTTCCTGCCAAGATCAGACATGGTCGTTGAAATATCATCTTTCAAGTTACCCAAATCAAGATCAAGATCCTGTGGTGCTCCAAATACATCTCGTTTCGCTTCTCGTTTTATTCTTAAATTTATGCTGCCATAATCATTCGTATTAATCATAGCAACTCCGCCTTTACGGAGTTTATCAATGATCAGAGGATCGTCAGTAAGCTTAGTTAAATCTGCTGCAGTAATTGACCAACTTACTTTAGGAATTGACCATTTTTTAAGCATACTGACCGCATTGTCTTTCAATGACTGAGGAATAGTAAAACGTTGATCTACCCATACATACTCAACTAGTCCATATTTTTCTATAGCTTTTTTATCTTCAACATATGTCAAATTATTATTTACAGACTTGATGTTTACTTGATTAATTCCTTCACCAGCGCCTAACGGATAAATACGATTGACTAGATTATTAGGATCTCGTTCGATCTCAAACCCCTGCATGTTATACCCTTCTTGTATCCGAGCAACAACTTCTGTTTGAGGTCTCACTAAAGATAATTCAAAAGGATAAACTTGAGTATTCCATTCCCAAACATAGTCTTCATCAAAGGCTGCTGGAATAGAAAATAGTGCATCCGCAAGCCCGTTTTCATTCTCCCAAGCATAACTGAAATATCGAGTGAAATCGCATTTTTTTAACACCCAATTTTTAGTAGTTTGCTTATTAAGGATATAATTGATCACATCAACTGTTTTACGATTGACTAACTCATGATAACCAAAAAGCACACTATCTAAAAGTGTGCTTAAAGCATGAGCTGCAGTATAAGTAATTGTGTTGTTTCCAGCATCTTTTCGTATTGTAGATAGCATCACCCGATACAAACCGATATATTCATTTTCATTATCTGTAAGCTCAACCCAAAGCATTTCCTGTAAAAATGAATTTTTCGGATCATCTAAGGGCATCGTAAATTCTATGTTTCCGATCTGGTTCTCAATTTTTTCATAACTGACATTATGAGCATTTTCCAAAATCGCAGTATAATCACGTTTGAGGTTCATTGCCATTAACAAGCTATCACCCCCTATAAGAATCTATTTGGATAACGAATTGTTAATGCAAAATCACTATCCTTAGCTTGAATGTAAAGTGGTTCATTTGGATAAATATAAAAATCGTTCATTGGTCTGATCATTGGTTGACCGTTTTTAGTAATGTAGAATTTTTGAGTATCGATAAGGATTTCAGCATTATCAAAATCACCCAAGTCAATAGTGTCATTCCTTGTTTTAATCCATACACCTCGACCAGTTCCTTTCAGAAATATCTCTGGTTTAACTTTCAAACCTTCAACGGTCGGATAAATCTCAATAGGTTTTGATTCTTTCCCATCATCCCCCATTAAGTATGATCGGTTCTGGAAAGTAATCATTGTTGATCCCCAATAAGCACCGCCCTCAATTAATATTGGCATGTTGGCAGCACCCGAACCTGTATTTCCCATCAAATAATTGGATTGAAAGGTGATTACTTTCGAGCCCCAAGTAACACTGGTTGCATCAGATCGAGTATATTTATAGGGATCACTTAGAGATACTGTGAAAGTTCCCACAGCATGATTGACACCTTCTGGAACATTATCAACATCCGATTTACTACCACTCCATAACATTTCAGGTTCATCATTAAACCAGATTTCTACATCTTTTTCACTGAAAAGTGCAACGTTCAAACGATTAAATCGATCACGAAAATCTTCATTTGTCGGAGCGTCTATTTTATATTTGACGATTAACTCTCGTTCAGGAATACGAGAATAAACTTGCCTCATACCATCACGAATCCCCAATTGATAACTTTGAATTTCAGTAGCAGCCAATTCTCGACCGACTACATTTAAGGTTCTATATCCTGGAATGATATTTTCTAGGAAAACGCCGTTAAAGCTCATAGCTTCGGAAGGAAGAATAGTTTTAGATGAACCATTGTTATTTGTATCAGTAAAATCGTACATCTAACCTCTCCTTCCTAATGCTGTATTTTGTTTATTAGTTAGTTGCTTTAGTTCTTTACTCATAGGTTTCGCTGTGACTTTAGCAATTTGTTTACCATCTAAATTCACAGGAACTTCAATTGTAATTCCTGTAGCAAGATTGCCAGAAAAAGCCCATGAAGATGACGGATCATTGAAGCCAAGTTGTGGTTGATTCTTATCGAAGATTCCAGATGAAGAATACAATTTTTCACTTAGTTTTTCCATTGGCTTTTTAACAATACTCAAATTTTTCTGAATACCAACAGCGATACCAGCTGGGATCATCTTTCCGACTTCATCCCTCATAACTCTAGAAGGTGAATGGATATCAAGAGCATTTTTAGTTGTGTTTATAATCTGATTAGCGATATTCTGTGCAGCCAATAAAGCTGCAGATGCGCCAGCATTAATTCCGTTAGCCAGTCCGGCCATGATATTAATACCTATTGAATTCATTTCATTGTCTAAATTGTCAAAAGAACGAGGAATGGATCGAGAAATGTTAGCAGCTTCTTGATTGATCTTGAGTCCACTAGCAGTGAAAATAGTTGCTAACGAATCAATTGCTGCTTTTACTTTACTTGCACTTTCTTGAATACCAAGTACAACACCATCTGCAATAAATCCACCGTAGCTTTTAAATACTCTAGATGGGGAATTAATATCAAGTTCTCCAGCAAATTTTTCAGCGACATCACTTGCCATATCTTGACTGGCTTTTCCAGCTTCTGGAGCTCCTTCATTGATTCCTTGTGCAGTCCCTTGCGCAACATTTTTACCCAATTCTCCGAAGTTTGCAGTTTGAATTTGACTAGATAAAGACTCTTTTGCACTAGTAACCATCGCAGTGACTTCTCCTGGAATATCGCCAGTTTTGAATGCAGTCTTAAATGCTGTTGTCGCTACTTCACCACCATTACGGAATGTTTCGCTCATCTTGTTTAATTCTTCATCAGATGCCGAAACTAATGCAGCAACATAGCCAGCGGATTCTGGTCCTGCTTCACGAAGTTTGTTTAGTAATCCTTCATCAAGACCACGATCAGCTAAGTTGGAAATGTTATCAGCCCAAGTACCAATTACTCGTTGATTTTCCTCTAAATTAGCCTGCATCTGTTGAACAGACATCGTTTGTTTATCGGTCAATGTATCAAACATGTTTGTAGCAGCATCAGAATACTCTTGCCATTTTGCTTTCATATTATCAACGGTGGTTTTTTGAGCATCATTTAGAGTTTGATATGAAATTACTTGTTTAAACACTCCTGCTTCGGTCGCTTGTGCTACTGAATTCAAAGAGCTTTCAAGCACTTCTTGAGTAGAAGTATATTCTGTTTTAAGATCAGCCTGAGTTGATTTGAGCGTTTTTTCTTGATCGTCCAACCCTTTGACAGCTTCCCTATACTCTTTCATTTTGACGGAGCCATCTTTGAGCTTATCATTCCATTCTTGTCTCATCGTTGAATTTTCTTTCAATTTCGATTCAACACTGGCCTGCTCTTTCAAAATATCCGTCAAGGCTTGTTGTGAAACATTCGCTGATTCTTGTTGTTGCAATGCAGCGATACGAGCCTTGATTTGTTCAGTGGACATTGATAATTTATTCGATTCTTGATCATAGATAAGATTCAAGCCAGAAACTGATTTATTTAGCTCATCCACATTTGACTTCAATAATTTTTTTTCAACTGCAGATAATTTTTCTTTGCTGGCCAAGTCAGTTACGGAATCGCCTAATTTTTGATAAGCAGTGGCATTACTTGCAATATCTCGTAAATTATCTTTTCTAGTATTTGAATTCTGTTCTACCGAGTCAGTTAACGTCTTGGTTGATTGAGAGAGCTTATCTTGCTCCGCATTAAGTTTTTTGGATGCCTCAGTTTCTTTATTTAGCCATTTCCACAAAGCTATACCAGCTGCTGTTAATCCACCAACTGCAGCCATAACCCAACCTACAGGACCCAATAAAACTTTTAAAGCTACATTAAAAGCGGTAGTTGCAGCTGTCATTAAAGTGGTAGCTACTGTACTTAAACTAACTGCACCTGTCATTAGTCCAATCAGAGCCGTTCCGATAGTGACCTGTCCGTTCTGTGCAGCTCTTGCCATAATATCGGCTTTTGTGGCAGCCGTTCCCGCTAACTGAGCAGCTGCATGAGCTTTCGTTACGATTGTGAGAGCCTTACCAGACATTCCAGCCAAATAGAAAAGCTCATATGATTTCTGAACAAGACTATTAATACCTTGAATTATCTTCAAGGCGGCGAAAGCTGCTGCAATACCAAAAAGAACGGGTTCTAAAGGCTTAGCTACAGTTATTAGACCTGAGATCCCTTGGGCAAACAATTTTACTACTGGTGTAGTCCCCTGGATAATTAACTTGATTGAATTGAATGTACTATTTACTAGAACTTTTAATCCATCTAAGTTTTTAGCAATGGACTTTCCGGTGACCTCTTGGATCATATTATTAAATGCTTGAATAACAGTAGTTACACCTTTGACAGTAGCTGTTTTGATATTCTGCCATGAGGTTGCTACACCTTCGGAATTTTTTCGAGCTAAGTCAGCAAAGCCACCAACGCCTTCATTCAATTCAATTAAACGACCATTGAATTCTTTGAAAGTAATATCGCCTTCTTTCAATGCATCATATAGATCATTTACTGAAGTAACACCCTGTTCTTTAAATGACTTGGCTACTTTATCCATCGCAACTGGCATAGTTTCTTGAAGTGAACGCCATGACTGCATATCAACTTCGCCTTTTCCTAACATTTGAATATATTGTTGCATTCCTCGACTGGCATCAGCTGTAGAAGCTCCTGATGCAAGAAACGCATTATTAAGAGCGATTGCTGTGTCTGTACCAGTCCTCAAACTACCTGTTGCTATAGATAACTGTTGAGTGCTGGCCACAATTTCATCGAGTGAAGTAGGCAAACCGTCAATACCGTCACCCAACTTAGTCATTGATTTATCAACATCTTCTGCAGAATATCCCAAAGACTTCATAACAACTGGATATTTGTTTAACGTATCAAAACGGCTTATAGCTCCGGCAACTGAATCCTTGACCATTCCCATTGCACTAGAAACTAATTTAATAGCACCAACACCCATTGCTGTTCCGAGTATGGATTTAGTAAGCTCTCCGCCTTTTTTTGTACTTGCAGAAAGTTGATCTCCAAGTTCATTGGACTGCTTACCTAAACCACCCATTGATTTTTCTGCATCATTCATGGTTTTTGAAAAGCTTTTATCGGTAGCAGCCAAGATTGCTTCAACTGAATAAGTTTCCATTATTTTCCTCCTTCCCTCAATTATTGGCTTTTCTAAGAAGATCAACTGCAGTATCATCGATTTTTTCATCAATCAAAGACATACCAAGAATTTCTTTTTCTTTCTTTTCATAATCAAAGAACTTTTTGAAATCCTTGTAGTAGGGTTCCTGTTTTTTCCCTTTTGTCGTTTTGATTTTCCGAGAAGTCCATGCCTGCATATGAGCATTAAACTCCTGATCCAACCTTTTAAGTTGGCAAGCGAGCATTCGTACTTCATATTCATATAAAGTCATTCGCTCAATCTCTGTAATGTTTACCATTCCTAAGAATCGAAACGCATTAATCAAAATTCGTTCATAAGTTTCGGCAGAGCTTAGTTCCCGTCCGCTTCTGTTTCCAGACTTATCTGTTCCGCTAGATTCTGTTTGAGCGTTCTTACCGCTAACTTCCCCGCATTACTTTCCTCTAGTTCTTTCAACACTTCATCAAAAACAGCCTCAATGTTTTCCACGTTATCAATATAGTCATCGATTTCATCCTGACTTGGACGTGGTGATTCTGTAATTGTTGCGGTATAAAGAAAATCAGATAATGTAGCTGCGTTTCCTCCAGCCAATTCAGGTAATTTTGTACTTAGAGAAAATCCGAACTCTACGCCCTCTTTTTTCACACTAAATTTTTTGTCTAACTCGCGAACAAATTTTATGCCGAATTTGCAATTGTATTTTTTCTTGTTAATTTCGATTTGCATGTGGTTTCCTCCTAAAATTAAAAGAAGGCTAGTTTTCACTAACCTTCTTAAAAATTGTGTTTTATCCTTCTGGAACAGTTTCTTCTTTGGTTGTATCTTTAAAGATATATTGAACAACTTCTTCTTGATCAGCTGTCAATGTTGCATAACCCTTGGCACCTTTACCATTGATCCCAAATTCTAAAGAGAGCTCAACGGAGTCCTCAGCATTCGGATTTTTACCAAAGCTAGTTACATATCCTTGGTAGTATTTAGCCTTGTATTTATCGGCGTTTTCACCTGTTCCTTTTTCGGCTTTGTTAATTTCCCAAATCTCAATAATTTCATCATTATCGAGTGCATCTTCTAACTCATCTACATATGGATCACTTTTAGATAAGATGGAAGTAGCAGAGAAATCGAATTCAAGAGCTCCTGGAGTACGAATCGGGCCATCTTTTGTTGCGGTACTTTCACTATCTTTTGATTTTGTATTTTCATGCTCTGTTTGATATGCCAATTTCCATGCTGCTTCTTCTGTAGATTTTTTTAGTAATCTGAAAAGCAAAATAATATCGACACCTTTTAATGCTTCTGCCATAATTCAATTCCTTCTTTCTATAAAATTCTAAATTCAAGAGTTACTATCGCCCGTTTAAGCGGCGTGTTAGTAGATAAATCATCTACGATTTTAATATCGCTCGATTGTATATTTAGCGACCAAGAATAGCCGATAGTCTTGTCAATCTGTAAAGCTCCATCAAAAAGAGCAGCTGCCATATCGGACACCTGCTTTCTTTTCCTCTGTATGCCCCAAACCGACAAAACCAGTACCACCGATCCTTTAATATCAGTTTTATTAGGTTGATGAATAGTCTGAGTGTCTTCAAACTCAACGAACGGATAAGGAACATCATCCATCGGTTTAAAGTCATAGGTTTTGAAACCCAATTTCTCAGAACACCTAAACATTGCATCAAAGATTGATTGCTCTCTTGTTTTTATCACTACTGCATCAACCTTTCTAAGTCTGATCTAAACTTCTGTTTTTGCTTTCTAAGCGGCGGCAAAAAGAAATCACGCTTAACCATGTATCTAGTACCACGGATCAAGTAAGGTGCATACTCTGTTTTTGGTCCAGCATGCCCAGCTAATCCATTGTTTGACATATGCATAGTAATACTTCGTTTGGTTGCGCCTGTTGGTTTGACAAACTTCTTACCTTCCCAGTGTCCAGTCAAAACGATTTGAGATTCTCTTTGCATTTCTGCTGTTAGTTCTGCAGTATTTGTTTTTACGATTGTTTTAACATCATCCATACTGGCATTCTTTTTTAATTTTTTTGAAAGACCAGCAAGGCCGTTTATTTTAAATGATCCCTTACCCATCTTTGATCACTTCCTGAACAATTAAACTGTGGCGCTCCTGGGGAACTCGTTCAGTTACTAGCTGATAGGTTTTATCAAGGTATTCGATATAATCCCATTCCGGAACAGAAAAAAGAGGCTGTGTCCGGATGACCTTAGCCCCTTCTTTAATTGTTCCAAAGATGGCAACTGATCTATCAGTTCCCAAGTCTGTGACATTTGCAGTGGTATCTGTTCGCTTCGGTTCAGATTCTACCCACTCACCAGGATCTGCATCATAGTGAGACTCAGATGACTCCGTTACGAACACAATTGATTTATCGTATCTCATTTGAATCGGAACACTCCTTTTTTCGGTTTGTAAAAGGCTTCCTCATCTTTCCGGCGATATTCGTCGATTGTGTCTTTGTATTCTGAAAAGTCAGAGTCAGGAAACGCCATAGATAAACCTTCTTGAGAATACGACTGCATCCCTTCATTACCGATTCTATTGAATCGTTTAAGAGTTACCTCATAAGAAATATATTCAAATTGTGATGGAATATCTTCTGGATCCCCAAGTAAAGAACGCAGCCGTTCTTTCGTCCTGCGTTCGATTACTGCGAGTTTATCATCAACTTTACCTTCTAACAACGTCTTGACATCTGTAGCAATTGAATTAGTTTCATCTGCCATAAATAGTCACCTACTCAGTCGAAAGCGCTGCTTCTGCTTGAACAGCTTCCTGTTTATTTGCTTCAATTTGTTCTCCGTTAGATAATTCATAATGTCCACGCTTGATCATTTTTGGAAATCCTTCTTCAACAATATGAATAAAACCATCACCTAAATTTTCAACGATCTCATCATAACGATCGTCAGTCATTTCAATAATTTGGCCAACTTCATAGACTTCTTTTGTATGAATGTCACGAAATACTTGATTTACCGTTACTTTCATTTTGTTTACCTACCCTTCCGGAATTTCTTTAGATTTGATTTTAGCGAATGCACCATCCTTAACAAGCATGAAACCAATATCCATTGTTACACGCATAGCCATCATTTCACGCTCGAACAGGTTGATCGGATCTTCATTTTCATCAACGATAGTTGAAAGTTGCGCTTCTTCTGAGATTTTATAAGACAAGTTATACGGAATACCATAAAACATATGATCAAAGTCACCAGTGTATAATGTTCCTTTTTCCTGTGCTTTTAGATCAACAACCGGTAATCCATCGAGTGTATTGTTATTTCGGTCATAAATTAATTCTGTTTGATTTCCAATCACCTTAGAAGCTTCACGTAACGTTTTACGATTTTTTCGTGTAGAGATGAACGCATTTGGTTCAAAGTCTTCTTCTTCTAAAAGATCTTGCAATTCAATAACAGCGTCATAAGTCAAATCAGCTTCAAGAACATGTCCTGCCGCCACCGCAGATTGATCAATCGATTGTGGAAATGGATTTTCTTGATTCAGGATAGTTGCAGCATCAATCTTCTTATAAATAGCTTCTGCAATTTTTGGTCGCATTTCATCAAAGAATGTTGAGCGTTCATATTGTAAATATTCACGAGAAGCTAAAACAATGACAGCCGCTTTTTTCGCTACCATTTTTACTGTTAACCATTTGGCAGTAGATGTTTTGATCTTTTCTGCCTCACCTACCCAGTAAGCTCCTGGTCCTTCAGCAAAATATTGGAACTCTTTTTCTTTTCCGTCCATTTCTTCATATTTTGCCAGCTGCATCATTTTAGAGTTTTCCATAACTTCTTTTAAGATCAATTCATTGTACTTATCAGGAATTGTCCCATCCATTTGTTCATACAATTTAGCGTGATCAGGTGTAAATTTTGGTACTGCAAAAGTTTGTAAATCCATTTTCATTAAGTTCTTTTTCATGTGTGAATCCTCCTATTTTATAATTCGTGTTTGTTTTGCTAACTCTGCTGTCGACATTTTTTTATTTCCGTTTGTATCGAACTGACCGCCAGCAGCTGGAGTTTGTTGACGAGCATTTTCTTTTTTGATCTTAGATACAAAGTTCGTAATGATCGCCACAGCTCCCTTAGTAGCTTCTGCATCATCTGAAACAATCAAGCTGAGTAAATCATCATCATGTGGCAAACTAGCTTCTGACAGCATTTTAGATGCTTCTGTTGTCATAGCTGCTAAAGTCTGGCCACGTTCCAATTCTGCAATTTTCGCTTCTAATTGTTTCTTTTCATGTTCAGCCTTTTCCTGAGCGTTCATCTTGGCTAGTTTTTCGGCTTCAGCCTGCTTCTCTTGTTGCTCTTTTTCCCAAGCTTTAAAAGCTTTGTTTTTTTCAGCAGCAATCATTTTTGCTACTTCATCACGAGTAAATGTTTTGTCTCCATTACCAACTCCGTCTGGATCATCAGGATTCGCTGGATCATTCGGATTGGGATCACCTGCTGGCGGAGTTCCTGTTCCTCCTGGTTCACCACTACCTCCATCTGGATCAGCAAAGAATTGTAAATGTAATGGCATTAATAAACGTTTTTTCATGATTATTCCTCCACGGTTACGCCGCTACCCGATAAATTTGACTAGTTACGCCAGTCAGCCGAAACAAGCTGTTCTTTAACGCCTTCAGCAAGAAAAGGCATAATAAAAAGCCTAGTGATCAACTAGACTTAAAACTACATTCTATTCGATATAGCACTTCGTTTTATCTTATCTGTAGAAATTGCATCTGAAATTTTCTTTGCAATTGCTTCTCCATCAATTTCAACTGTTGTAGTTAACTGATTTTTTTCGACTTTGACTGCTGGATAAGTTAGATTGATAGATACTCCAACTGAACCATCGTCATAGTGGGTTTCAGAAACGTCGACGGTCTCTAGTTCATTAATGTTTGTGTCAGTGAGAATATCAACTGCCAAATCCATTAATTTTTCTTTATTATTTGTTTTCATCATTTTCACCCTTGCTTTCTATTTTTTGTTTCAGATCGTCCATAAGACGTTGAATCTGTTTCGTTAACCGCTCTTTCTTTTTCGTACCGAAAGCAGTGTTCTTTTGTTGGTACATTAGAGATTTAATCTCAGAATCGATAAAGAAGATTGTTGACTGATAACCACACGATTGGCATCCAGCATAATGACGTTCCACACCATCTGGCAAATTTTCTACTTCCTGAACAAACGGAGTGTGCTTGCCGCACTTATTACATACATACTTTTCTTTAGCCATTTCATAACCCTCGTTTCTTTAATGTTTTTTCAAACGAATCACGATCAACGTGTGGTGCAGTAGAGCATTTGCAAAACGGATGCATAAACGGAGCGTTCACACCCTTAACCATTTTCACTACTTTATAGGGACTTCCTATAGCTACTTTTTTACATATCTCACAAGCAGAAGGCTCAGCGATATAATCATAATCTTCTATCTCAGCATCCAAATAGCTTTGCTTTTGAATGTCAGTTTGGATCGCCGTCATTTCAGTAATCATTAATCGATTGAGTTTGTAACGGATGTTTTCTTGATTAGGCTTTAGGAACTTTGCAAGTTCACTAGCTACAGTTCTAGGGTTTTTACCCTGAGTAATTGCTTTTGTCAGCAATTTTTCTAAATCGGCTTTCATTTCGGTGAAGTTTTGCCAGATATTATCACTGAATGATGCGTACTCTCTGGACTTAAAAGAAGCATTTACAATGGAAGAAACTTTTTTAGTATAGTTTTCATCCAGAGTGCTGCCCAAGATGCCAGCTTGACGAAGATATTCTTCTTTAGCACCAGATGACAGTTGGCTATATCCCCACTTATCCAAGCCATCAAACAGAGTAACCAATTCTAGCCCGATTTGAGCCTTAAGCAGTTCTAAACGTGAAACTCTCATAACAAGATTGTAGATTTTAAGCTCCTTGTTTGCTTGTGGGCTAAAATCCTTGTTCTCAACATATTCTTTCGCTTTGCGCTGGAATCGTTCCACGTCCATTTTAGCTGCACGCTTTCGAGCTTCACTGATCGTAATCTGTTGACCATTAGAAAATCTATCCCAGTTTGCATCAATTTCCGTTTGAATAGAATCAATAGCATGCTGCAGTTGTTTTATTATTTCCTTTTCACGGACTTTATCAAGTTTGATTTGTTCTTTAATCCAAGCATCTTCCCGATCTTTTAAATAGGACATTTAGATCAGTCCTCCTTCGGTTGATCCTGTTTGGCTAAAAATTCTGCCTGTTCTTTTTTTAACTGTGCTTTTTCTTGATCAGTTCTTGGAGTGGATTCAGATTCTTTCTTTACCCGATCCATTTCGGCTTGAACATCATCAATAAATGATGCTAGACCTAAAATGGTCTCTTGACTAAGTTCAGCACCAGAATCAACTAATGTTTTTAACTCTTCAAGAATTGCTTTTGGTAGATTTGGAGTAAATACAATCCGTAAACCCTTTAAATCGGAGTTATCAATCTCGGAAACACTTGATTTTAGGTTAAATAAAAGACGATAGCGCCGCACAAGACTTTTTTTGAATAGTCTCTGCTTCACTGCCGTCATTTGGTTAAATCCAAACATCTTATACTTCATAGCTTCGCCGGACTGGACACCAGAAAAGTTTGTATCGGTCAAATCCGGAACCATAGAAATTTCATGGATTCCTTTTCTAACTCTTTCTTTATAAGCTTCCACCCCATTAACATCATACTGCTTGTAAATATACCCAGCATTAATTGATGTTTTATTACCGTTGATATCTGTTCCTGATTCAAGTAAAAGCATATTGGCTTCTTTTTGTTTGGCAGCATCTTCGGATGTCATACCAGCTGCATCAATGTCACCACTAATAACCAACAAGGCATCATTGAGATCCGTCATGTAGTTCGCAGTATCTGATTGACCAGCATCATATAAATCTATTAACGAAAGAACATCTTCATACAAGCCCATTCTGAAACGATTCGGCGAAAATTCAGTAATCTGAACTTCTTTATAATCATGAGGTGTTTCATCTGGATTTTTAAGTTGGATTGCAGAGAGAATAGTTTCTTCATAAGTTATGATCTTATCTTCAGTGTAAATTATAGGCTGGATATATTGTTTATCAGCATCCACTGTAAACTTAGTTTTAGGATATCGAACAGCTGCGATCGGTCTCCGCTTCACCGATGTATCATAAATAACAAACGTCTCAAAGACATTGCATAGATCAACATAGTCAACGTCATCTTCATCACGATAGATCACTTCATAAGCACGTCCGTATTTATCCATGTCTAACCAAAGTTCACCATTCAGACCATCAATGTCATTATCCAGATTAAAATCATCAATGACTGTCTGTCTCTTTTTAGGTTTAATTTGTACCTTGATTGGGTTTCCAGTATTATAACCTACATCAAATGTGGCAAGAACTTTGCCAAAATTGTGAGCTGAACGATGATCAGCTTTCTCCGGCTCCTTTCGTCTACGATTTTTAATGATATTCGTATTTTTAGCCTTGTAATAATCATCCAATACCTGCAGACGAGGAACTTGATGTTGATAGTGATGATAAATCATATTTGCTAAAATATCAGGATTATCCAGAAGTTCTTCAGCAGTACTGTATCGATAATGAATATTCGATTCTACACCGAAACTGACGTAATTCTCAGTCACATCACTAGAATATCGAATGTCTGAAGCATGTTCAAACTCGTTTACTTTTAAAGTCTTATCAGTTGATTCCTCATATGTTTCATCTGATATTTCTTGATTTTCCATTTTTTCACACTCCTTTAAAACATCCGTTTAATTTGTTTGTATTTTTGTTTTTTCGATTGATTAGACGATCTCAATTTATTAGCACAAATTTCTGCAATTCCAGTTAGTCCATCAGGAGCATCATCATGGGTGTTTTTACCTTGTTTTTGATAAGACATTAAATCTTCATAGAGTTCTGGCCAGCGATGCTTCCAACCTTTAGGGAAAAATACATTTTCCATGATCCAAGGTGCATTCGTAATTATTCTAGCTTTTTTATTTTTGGATTGGTGGAACCATTTAATTACAGTTTGATTTGATCGATATTTTTCTTTGAGCTTATCCCTAACGCTTCTAGCATATCCAGTACCACCATTGTTAGATTCAAACCAAGCTGTATTCACTTCATTTTTATAAAGTTTTTCAACTGTCTTATCCCTGGTAACTCCTTGATCTTCTACTGTATAAAGAATGTCCAAAATATAAGCTCGATTATCCAGAGTTTGACCGAAGATATACATTGCATGTTTATCGTCACCTTCATCTGCGGTATCTGTATAAGCATAAGTATGAATTATTTCTGGTAATTCTGACTGTTCATACTCATTGAAACCATCCAAATAGAGTCTACCTTTGATATCGATCGGTTCTTGTTGATAGTTGGCAGATGCTATATCCACACCAATCGCAGCACGTTTCTTTTTATAATCTTCAAAAGATAAGATGTCTGAACATAACATCTCTTCCTTTTTTTCATCAATGAGTGCTTTCTTTTTAATGATGCGCAGCTTGTAACCCATTGCTGGCATTTCAGATTCAATCCTTCCGGCTAAATCTTTAGAGTGCCAACGAGTCATAATTACAATAATTTTCCCACCTTTTTCAACACGAGAGATCATTTGCTTTGTAAACCAGTCCCAATGCTTTTCCAGTGCAAATTCATTTGTTGCATCTGCAATCCCTTTGATAACATCATCCACGAATAACAAATCAAATCCTTTACCAGTAGCTGAACCTCCTGGAGAAGTTGCGAGATATGATAACTTAGAACCTCTCAACGCCCAACGCTTAGCAGCTGATGATCCTCGTTTGATTTTTGCATTAGGAAAGATGTCAGAGTAGACGATATTATCATCTACTTTTATTTCAGAAATCGTGTCTCTTACTTCTTTTGAAAAATCAGTGGCCAGATCTTCGTTATACGATCCAGTTGCAATCCTCAGAGAAGGATCACGACCTAATGACCATTCGACGCATCGACCAGCAGTAAGCGACTTACAATGCCTTGGCGGTAGATTTAATAATAGAAGATCATCATCACTTACAAGAAACTCTTGAAATTCATCACACAATTCAACTAAATACTCACGTTCTTCTTTATAAACTTCCGGAATCATCAACTGGCAGTATGAAAAGAAATCTTCTCTAGCCCGTTCAATTTTCTGTTCATTATCTGCTAGTCTTTTTAACTCCTGCAGCCTTTTCAACTTCAAATAATATTGAACTTTATCCATTACGATCAATCCCTAATTCTTGCTCTAATTTGATTATTTCACTGTCGATATCATCTGGCACTTCATCATTATCATTATTAGGATTGGACGGCGGAACGATTTCCAGCTCTAGTTCCTCAGCTTTTAATGATGCAATTTTCGCTTGCGCTTCAATAAGTTTCTTTCTCTTTTTATTCAGTTCTAATTCGCCAAACTGCTTCACAGCTCTTGCCAATTGATTGCTGACCCTAGTGAGGGCATCTTCAATAGAAAGAATATCTTCTATTTTTCGAAACGTTTTTTCTTTTTTCTCGGTCATAGTAATAACCGGAACTTCTACAGCAATTTTTTTACCATTCTTTTCAGAATCAACAAATTGCTTCCTACCACGTAATTCATAGAGTTCAGCAATTTCTTTTTGGTTCAGGCCTTCTTCAGCTTCCTTAATTCGTTTCATCATTCGATGCTGCCGAATTTTAAGCAGTCGAATTTCTTCCAGCAGTATGAATGATGGATCCTCACTCAGATTAGAATAGATGTCTCTTTCTTCTTCTGTTAAAGTATCGACAAAAATCGTTTCAAACTCTCCAGTTTTTACAGCATTTTTATTGCCAGACGGAGGTGCTGCATGCTTGTTCCCTTTGTTTCCTTTTGCATTTTGATTCCTTGGAGGTGCTCCACCTTTATTCGTAGTACTGCATTTTTCTTCTGTAGTACTACAATTATTTTTTTGTAGTACCTCATTCCATTTATCACGAGATTTCCATGCCGAAATAGTTTTTTCAGGAACACTTAAAAGAGAAGCGACCTTTCTATTGGCCACTTCTCCATTGTGTTCTATAAATATTTCCAGAGCTTTATCCCGATTTGGATCACGCTTTCTTGCCATCCATACCACACCACCTCACTAACTTTATAAGTTGAGTTTCGTTTTTACTAATTCTCTATATCTTTAAGCATCAAATCGGCTTCAATTAATACTTTCAAATCACTAACAGAATTAAGTTTGATCTGGCCACCTTTCAAATTTTGCAACCACTGACCTAAAGCCACACGAATGATTTTTTTATACTCCTCAACGGATTCAGCACGTTCTAATGCTTTTTCTAGTTCATACTCTAAGTTTATGTTTTCTTCAATTTCCATTTGCGAAAATCCCCCCGCTATGTCTATAATAGTGAAAGACACTGAGTGCTCTAAAACCGACGTCGGTCTTTTCTCAGTGTCTTCGGGGAGATATCCTCGTAGAATTAGTCGAGTGTTTGCGCACTCGGCTTTTTTTATTATTAATCACCATCTTTCAAAATAAATCGTTACAAGTTCCCGAAAGATGATGATGTAACAAACTACTTAATTTTTACTGCTTTAATTCCAGTTGATTCTTCAAAACGTTTGATGATCACATCACAGAAAACAGGATCTAGCTCAAGTGTATAGCAGCGACGATCTAACTCATGAGCGCACATTAGCGTTGAACCCGAACCGCCAAATAGATCCACAATCAAATGATCTTTCTTTGAACTGTTTCGAATCGGAATGGCCAACAGAGATAATGGCTTTTGAGTTGGATGAACATACGCATTGACATTACCACGACTACACTCCCAAATGGTACTTGGAAGATCATCCAGCAAATCATCTCGCCAAACTGTGGATTGTTTACGATTACCTTGCCAAAATGGCGCACACTTTTTCTTGTGAGCGTAAAATACAGGCTCATGCTGCCAACGATATTGACTCCATCCGTTAGAGGATGAGTTCTTAACCCAGATACATTGGGATCGCACAAGAATATCATTAGCATTCATAGCATCTTCAAAATCCCGTTGGGTACTAGAAGCATGAAAAACATAAATTGCAGAATGATCAGCCATCAAATGAGTATAGCTGGCAAACACAGAATGAAGGAAAGACTGAAATTCTTCATCGCTCATATCATCATTTAAAATCGTTTCACGACCAGATCCTGATAGTTCTTCACTTTCAGACTCAACAGCGACATTGTACGGCGGATCGGTGACCACCAAGTCTGCAGCAGCTCCATCCATTAATCGATCAATATCATCGACAAGCGTCGCATCACCACACATTAACCGATGCTGTCCTAACTGCCAGATATCACCATACTGTGCAACTGGTCCGGTTTTCTTTATTTCTTTGACTGCTTGATCAACGTCAAAATTATCTTCTTCAATCGGCTGTTCAATTTCCATATTATATTCAAATCGATCAATTAGATCAGAAGCTTCAGCGGAATCAAAGCCGGAAAGAACAACTTCATCATCTGAGAATGTTTGCAGCAGCACTGCCAGTTTATTTTCGTCCCATTGGCCAGAGATTTTATTGAGGGCAATATTCAATTGTTTTTCTTTCTCAAGCGGAACATCGATCACTGACACTTCAATTGCTGTGATGCCCAAATCTTTAGCTACAGACACACGCTGATGACCACCTACAAGATTTCCGGTTTGTTTGTTAAATATCGGCGGATCAATGAAACCAAATTCCTCGATGGATTTTTTTAGCTTCTCATATTCTGGCATACCTGGTTTTAAGTCCACTCTCGGATTGTAATCAGCTGGCTTCAGATCAGATAGATTCATTTTTTTTATTAACATTCGTTTACCTCCAAAATAAAAAGCCCCTAAAGGGCTATAATTTATAAAAATCCTTTAACATAAATTCCAATTCTATCGTTTAGATTAATACCAAATTTATTTTCAAACTCTTGATAGGCAAGCATTCTATCGTCATGATTTTTTGCTTTGATAATTTTATTGTAGGCTCTTTTCCAAGCTTGGTTATTTTTTATTTTTTCAGCTACTTGTAAAGCATTCATTTGGTTTGACCTCCTAATCATATAATACAAAAGAGCCTCTCAGCTCTCTTGTTTATTTAAATTTCACAGCATGTTCGATTTCCAAATAGTTTTTTATTTTTCTAGCAGCTTGTTCAGCAGCATTGTAATATTTCACAACTTGACCAATTTCTTCAATCCGTTTAGCTCCCCAACTGGTTGTGATTATTGAAATTGAATAAGTCTCATCCATATTTTCCAAAAGTTGAATTTTTGGAAGATTTATATCTTCAACATCTACTGCGAATTTTGTGGTACTTTCGTTTCTCAATAACACATAGCCATTTATATCATCAATTTTTATCATTGCTTTATATCCCCCGCTCTATTTCACATAAGTCAGCAAATTCATTTTCCATTCTGTCTGTAAATTCATCAAAGCTCTCAGAATAGAAATTCCACTCTGAAATATTTTCTAAAACAAATTCAGCAAATACATCTAGGTGTTCACGCTTAATAATATGATCGTACAATTCTTGGTCATTTAAAATTTCAACTGTTTCTCCAACCAATTAAGCCACCTCCATATCAAACAAGAATTTTTTAAACGTCTCAATCGCTTCAGCTGCAGCTCTTATTCTCGGTACAGTATCACAATCAGACTTTTGAATTTTAACTTCACGGCTGAAAATAATTTCATCATCTTCAACGTTCACATAGATTTGAGGTAAAAAACTATATTTACAAATTACTTTTAATTTCCCGTTTTCTTTCACTAAATTGTAATCGCCCCAGTTTAATAGAATTTCCATTGTTTACATCCCCTTATCTATTTGTTGTATGTATATTAACTTGTGTGGAGATGTAATACAACTCATTTCACGTTATTTTATAAACCTGTTACGTGATACATTAAATGATACAAAGAAATTTTATACGTTATATTAAAAGTAAAAAGACACCTCACAAAAAGTGAAATGTCTTATTCGGAATTACTATGCTATTAGAATAATACACTTTTTCAATAAGTTACATGGAATTTGTTGGTGAAGATTTAATGAAAGTTTTTATCAACAAATTTTATGATTCGAACCAATTCTGCATGTCTTTTATATACTGTGCTTTCTGAACAATGGAGTTCCTCAGCAATCTCAAATAATTTTTTACCTTCAATATATTTTAAAGTTAGTAATTTACTTTCAAAATCTTCAAATTTGTATATTAATTTAAGCAACTTTGTTTTCCTTTGTTTTAAAACGATCAGCTCGTTTTTTATTTCTTCAATACGATTCTCTAGTTTAGCGGATTTACTTTCTTTTGTGATTCTGACGTTTTGTAAATCGCCATTTACCCAGCGTTTTAATTCAGATTCACTATCTTCTAAGTCCAACTCAAGAAAATCAATCTCTCTTTGAAGCTCCTGAAATTTTGTTAACCACTGGTAAATGATGAATCACCTTCTTTTAATTTTTTATAAAAAGTAGGGCTGTCCCTACTTTGTCCCCACTTTTATAATGAAAGTAGGGCTTGTTTAATGCTTACAGCCACAAGGGTTTTAGCGAATAAGCCACAGAAGCCCCACTTTTTCAGCCTCTTATATATATTTATTAATACTATATATATTCCCCTCTTTTTTTCTTTAAGTAATAAAAAAAAGTAGGGATAGTGGGGACACTATAGTATAAACTCAATAATAACAAGGGTTTGACCAGTCCCCACTTTTCTAAAAAAAGTAGGGACAAAGTAGGGCTTTTTGTTAAAAGTGGGGCTTTTTTATTATTCTGTTTCAATCTGCTTGTAGTAGTAATATTTTTTCCCCATCATTCTACGTTGCGCCTTCTCGTAACCAGCTGTTTTAAGCCGCTGAGTAAATTTAGTTTGAGAATAAGGTTTTGTGCCAGCTTCTTCACAATATTTTAAGTAATCATCATAGACACCTTTAGTCGTCATGTTTTCATCAATGCCATTTTGGTGCAGAAATCCAAGAATAGAATCACTTTCAACAAAGTATTCATCTGTGATCTTGTCGACTGTTTCGGAAGTGGAGAGGCGGCCGCCGTTATTTATGATTCGATGCATAGCTGACAAAGCGATATTTAAAAGATACGACTTCGCATTATCAGTAGAAAGTTTATCATCAATTTTAGGATCTGCTTTTTTTACTTTATTTTCACAAGGGATGATGACGATCCGTCTTGCAATCCCTCCAGACTTATCCTTGAAAGTCGGCATTTCATTTGCTGTAAAAACGAGCGTTGCTTTATTTTTTAATTTGTAAGGTTTTGAGTAGATTGGCCGGACCATGATCGTATTACCTGAAGCTAAGGTTTTAAAGTTCATAGATTTTTCCATATAACCAGCATCAATATCGTCACCGACATTAACCAGCTTTCCTTCGAGTTCCATGACGGATGTCTGATCGTTAAACTGTTCTAATGCAAGGTTCAAACCCAAATCACCAATAAAGGCATTCAGCATTTCTAAGAACGTTGACTTACCATTTGCGCCAGATGAACCAACTAAAAAGAATACTTTATGAGGAAAGCCCTGTGTCATTAAAATATGACCCAACATATCTTCAATCACATTTCTAAGATCCTTTTTCTCACTGCTTAAAAAATCTAGAAACTTATCAACATGTTCATCGTACGCATCAGGATTATACTCAACATCTAAAAAATATGGAGTAAATTCTTTTGTGGCCATTGGAATGACATCAGCACCATCTAACATAAAATCGTTTTTAAATTGAATCGGGAAATCATATACTTCTATCAATTCCCCTTTAACAGGGAATAGATCAACCAGCTGCTTCCACTTATTAGGTAAAAGTTTTATTCGCTGATCAATTTTTCTTAATAGTTTATTTTTATCATTAATCCAATAGTTTTTTTCACGATGGAAAAGAGAACCGTTAAAAAATTTTATTTCTAATTCTTTGGCCAGCGCTTCGCTAGTTGCAATCATGTCACTAGGGTTTAAAACTAAACTTTGTAAAATCTCTTTCTCATTTACTGAGTTTACTACTGAAGTAATATCTGCAGTCGGGATCGGTTCAGCGAAAACTAATTCGTTGATTGTTTCACCCATTTTGATCAAAGTATCATAATCAAGCTCGTACATTTCTCTCGTTGTTAAAAGTTGACTATAAAGAGAACTGTTCCGACTTCCTTCACCCATGCCAGTCAAAGCTGACTTTAATTTAACAGGGAATAGTTCGATTGGCAGCGGCGGAAGATCATTCCACATTTCAAAAGAACCGTGTATTTTTCTAAGTTTTCCATTTTGTTTAATTGTGACAGTGGATTTGTTTCCTGTCTTAAAATCAACAAGCGCACCGATGACAGTATTTTTCTTGGTCCAGTTTCTTAAAAGAATTTTGTGGCCATTAATTTGAATCGGCCGTTTGTAGTAAAGATGTATCCCACGCTTTGTTTCAACCCAAAACGTTGGATATTTTTTTACCAAAGCTTTCCCGATTTCAGGATATTCATCGAAATCGACCACAACCGTGCTGTCATCCAATCGTACTGCAGCATCGCTCAACTTGGTAATGTCTGTATAAAAATCGTCTAAATTGTGTTGATCAGGTTTCTTTTTCCCTGGTTCAAGTTTTATAAAATTAAGCACACTGTCTTATCACCTGCCTTGATGTATGTCATAAAATTTTTAGTGATTTTTGAAAAGTTGGCCAAAAGCTTGCTGTCTAGTTAATGAACCATTTCGCTTTTGACCTTTTATTTTGAAATCTGGTTTATTTTGTAATTCTTTCCATGCTACTAGATCAACAGAACCACTACTGATCAATTTTGAAACAGCTGCACTTGCTTGAGCAGCAGACATCCCTACTGGAGACAAGTCATACATTATAGATGGATATCTATCGGGAATTGGTCCGTAACTCATGATTCCAGCTCCTGCGGTTCTTCGGCTGTTTGGATGAGGTCAAGGTAAAGAGCGCCTGTGCATTTATAATCACGAATTGATAGTGGTCCTTCCGAATTGTAATTTACAACTGCATCCCCATCTTCATCTACACTTTCAACGATCCCGATTCTGCCTGTATTATTATTTAAGACTTTGTCACCTTTTTTGAATTCGCTCCACTTACGCCCTTTAGCAGCAAACTGCTCGGCACGCTTAAACGTTGCTATCTGTTCGACGGTGGCTGGTGCTAAATCTGGTAAAATGGCTGTCATGTCTTTTTCAGGAATGTACCATTTTTTAAAAGTGCCATACTGAGCATCATATACATAATATTCAATTTGATTGTCTACGTTACCTAATATTTTGACTATTTTTTTGCCATCTTCTGTTGCGTAATACTCCCCGATCGCAAAGGGTGGGGTGTCTTTTTTAGAAGCTAACTGAAATAGCTCTTCCAACTTTTTGATCTCGTCATCGATATTGATAAAGCTTGATCCTGATTCTTTTAGGCTTATAAGATAGCTACCATGCTTATATAGCTCATGTTTGAGTGTTTTCTCTGTCATTCCGCTTCCTCCATCAAATCAACAAATATATCCAACGCTTTTGCTCGCCCAACTCTTAATCGTCTTTGGATCGTACCTACTGTAAATTCGTGTTCCTGTCCTGCTTTTTTAAAATCTTGAAACAATTTACGCATTTCCTCGAATTGTTCTGGTGTATATGATTTACTCATTTTTCTTCCTCCTCCACTGGTTCAATCCCCATAACAACATAATCATCAGGTAATGGAAAATCAGGAATATAAGTGACTTTTACTTTTAGCTCGTTACCTGTATATTCACCATTTTCATATTCTTGCAAATTCAAAATGTCACCTTTTTTATAGCCACGATCGTTTTTGCGAATTTCAAAAGTTTTAATACCAGAAACTATATCAGCTAAAAAATTCGGCTTTATTTTGATGTCGTGGACTTTAGGCTCTTTTACCACTGTGTAGCCGTCTTTCATGCGGTATAGTAAACTGATCAAATCGACATCACAGTCAACAAGCAGTTCTTCCATCTCTGTTCGGCTCTCTTTTGGTTTATCAAGGATACCTACTACTAAATCATATACACCTTGAGTTAGGTCTTTTTTGTATGATTCATAAAAATCTGCAAGACACGGTTTAACCTCTGGCACCTCAACTGGTTTGGGTAGTGATGATTTGAGTTGTTCGAGGTCTTTGATAAATTCCTCTCTCATTTCATTGCATAGATCTAAATCTTTAACAGCATGAGTTGACATTCCTTTTTCTAAAGCACGCTCGTTTCGCTCAATCTTCATTTTATTTTTATTAATGATATGCTCGATTATCTTTTCCATGTGCTGTGTCCTCCTATCTAAAATATAAATTTTTCAACTTCTTCTATATACCAGCTCATATCAATATCTTTTTTAGTCGCCCGATCATACGGTAGGAAATGAACTGGAGAACCTGGAAGCTTAGAATGTAGGTCGTTCTTCGTCTGATAGATACCGCCTAGTTTTTTATTACTTGTCGCAATACCACAAACAGTATTATTCAACTTTTTATAACTTCTACCTACTTGTTGCTCAATCGCATCATATCCTCTGGCGATTTTTCCGATATAGTAAAACTGTTCAATCGTTTCACTTTTGAACACATCAATCAAAAACGTTTGAGGTTTGATTCCTTTCAACATATAAGCATTTAGGGCTGCAGGAATAACCGGAATAGCACTACTGAGGTAATCAACATCAGAATAAATTCCCTTCTTGATGAACTCTCCAGAAGTTTTCTCTAAAATATAGTTATTTACATCACGCTGCCAAACATTTTTTATTTTTGTTACTTTCAGATCCAGCTCATAGTGTTTGGACCATCTACTAAGCAAATCGTTTATCAGTGATTCGAATGCAGGATTTATTTTTACTAGTATGCCATCTGTATTGGTTTGAATTAATTCTTCAATGAAGTTTTCTAAAAGCGTAATAAGATGAGTGATGATCAGCTGGCCATTAACAGTAACTGCATAAAATTTCTGAGGATCATATAAGTTTGAATATGAATTATTCATCGCTCCATTGACTGCAGCAATCAAAACCTTGTAAGTTTCTTGTTCAGTATCAACTTTTTTGTCATACAATTTTTTGTAAATTTGCTTCTCTTTCACGGCATGGCTCAAAAAATTATTGTTAAGTATCAATGAAGGAAAAAACTGACGTACATCAATAAGCAAGAAATTTCCTGATCCTTTGTATTTTTCCTTTGCTGCATGAACACCGCCAAAGCCAAACGTATGAGTCAAACCACAAAGAGTCATTTTAATCTTTTCAGATTTAATTTTTTCATCTTTATCGATGATGTACTGCTTTTTTATGTTGTTGTAGAAATTGATTAATTTTTCAGGGAGCTCATTGAGGTATATCCTTTTATCATAGTCATACATCAAAACATTGGGTGCCTTTGGCTGTTTTTTTGCTTTCAAAACTTCCGCAGCTAAACCAGCACGAGTCTTCATAACAAATCTCGGATCTAGATCGAATTCCTTCACAATCTGAAACTTACTTTCCAAATACTCTTCCCTTTTTGAAAAAATGTACTCACAAATTTCAATTCGCTTTTGGCAAAAATCTTTTGCCGTTTTTGCCTTCAAATCATGGCCAAGACGAAAACCAATTTCTTCAATTGTTTTGTTCCCAAGCTCCTGGGATAAATCAAGTGATATATTTTTCTGTAAATACTTGCTTTTATTATTTGAAAGAAGTAAAGCAAGCTGCTTATCCATAGTTGAATAATTACCAAAGCTCACTAGATAGCCGACAGAATCGAGAGCCTTTTTCAGACTCTCTCTGTCAGTAATAACTTGTACTTCATTTTCAGTTTTTAGAACTGCAGTGAATGAACTTTCATTTTGTAGTAACCAATAGAAAGTAAACATGGATTTCACCTAATTTCTATAATTCTCATGGGTTCCGGATAAATCGGATCATTAAGACTTTCTCGTAAATTTAAGACATCTTTTCTAGCTGGTTTTGATGTCGGATACTTATCATAAGCTTTTCGAAGCAGCTCTTCTTTTGTTGATTCTTCGATGTACTTCTTTCCGGTATCAATGCCTGATAATACGAACATTATTTACTCACCCCTAATATGGAAGATCTTCATCACTAATATCTGGATACTGTTCATTAGGATTGTCTGCTTCATCATCATAGGAGATAAAATCAAAATTTCTGTATGGCTTCGTAGGATCTTTTTTGTTTGGTGAGGATGTTACTTTCAGTACATATTGACTACCGATGCCATCTTGAAACGCTTGCGCCATTGTCGTTTCGTCTTCCCAATCCTCGTCCGTAAGTGTCAAACCAATTACTGCAGCGAGTTTGGCCACTAACTTAATATTTTTATTTAAGACAAACTCTGGTGTACTAGATTGATCGAAGCTCATGTTGATAAATTCTTTTCTGCCTGACATTTCACCAACAGTCACTTCATTTTCAAACGACAAGCATTCCCAGCCGCTTTTTTCAAAAATTTTATGTTCTGCTTTTGCTAAGGTCACATCGTATTCACCATCTGGCAAATTGTCGAAGCCTCCAGCATTTGGATCGTCGTTCTTTGGATCAAATTTTGATAATACTTCATTTGCTAAATCTTTAAGTCCCATGTTTCATTACCTCTTTCATTTTCTGTAGTAGTGTTTTAGATTTGTGGTCGAACTCGTTTACCTGTAACAGCGGTATTTGCTGCCACTTTTGATGCCTGTTGATTAACTGGAGCTGTCTGCTTTCTTGCTGGCTTAGTTTCTTCTTTTGTTTCAGCTTTTTCAGCTGATTCATCACTGGGAGTGTCATCTCCAGATTCAGCAGCTAGAAGAACGTCTTCTTTTTTTTCGATTTCTTTGACGATCGCTTCTTGTTGTTTTTTTGTCGTTTTTGGAGATTTCCCGAAAACGCCTGTGATTGAATCTAAGATTTTTAGAATAGCTGGATCATCCACCTGCTCTCTCATATAATCTTTCCGTCTAGCTTTGGCCACACGGATATAATTTTTCCCGACCTTCTTACATTGGATAGATAGATCACAGTTTCCGTTTACGATATTTTGATGCTTTTCTTTTAAAGAAGGGATTTCAATTTCTGTCAGTCCTTCCATCTTAGAAGCGTTTCTAGAAATGTAGATGACATTCATTGGTAGAGATTTCAATTCAATAACCAGCTGCTGAAAAATATTAGTAAAAGCTGCATAGCCTTTCCCATAAGGAATATCTCCTAATGTTTCAACATCTTCCTTATCACAGATGTATTGTTCGATCATTACGATAATGTCATCAATTACATCAAGAACGACTGTTTGATAGGTATGCTTTTCTGTCTGCAGCGCAGTGATCAGTTTATCAAGTTGATCAATCACTGACCGTTTAATTTTTCCTTTTTCGTCTTTAATATTCCGAAGCTGAACTGAAGGAACCGTATTGGCTTCTGCATTTCCATCAGTATTAAAAACAAGAGGGTTCGGAAATTGTGTTGCTAGAAATGACTTTCCGCCCATAGTGGGACCCCAGATGAAGAAATTTCTTGGTGTATCTTTTGGTACCTGTGGTTTGTTCGGTGGTAAAATCGACATTTAATTACACCCCACTTTCGATAATGTCTTTACTAGAAGTAAAAGTTTGAACAACTGTCAATTCAAAATAATCACCAGCTTCTTTATGAGATTTTTGATCGATTTTAGTACTTGTAACTAAACCAGTTGATTTCTCTTTGATTTCATCAACTTTACTTTTTGCCTCTGCTTCAGTAGTTGCATAATATTTTGTAGTTGTTTTTAATGGTCTAATCATTTTTTATTCCTTCTCTCTTTTTATTTATAAATTCAGCTTGTGACCAAAATCCTTTCTGGTCTTTGCTTTTTATATACTGGCGTTTCATTTGTTCCCTGTAATTTGCGTACCCTCCATACTGATCAATCCTTCGATCTCGATGATCAAGAATATGCTTTACAACTTTTCTTAATTGTTTTTTTGTTGCAGCATACGTGTATTGAGTAAATCTTTCTTGTTTTACAATCCGTCTTCCTGAATGAGTCACATCTACCATAAACATATAGCTAAGATGTTGTTTACCAGCATGATCACCAATTCTTAAAGAATTGGATAGCCCACAATCAAATTTAAGATAGACACTATTTGTTGAATAAGCCTCGTATTTTTGAATGACCACACCTTCTTCCAGCAATTTAGATTCGATGAAACTGGTAGCATGACGAATATCTTTAGTAGTAGATTTCATATTAGTCAGTCTTTGCCTTGATTCTGATCGAGCCTTTAACCTGAGATTCTTTTGAATAATTTTCGTAAATATCAGGTTGCTCTTTTTTTAATCTGGTGCTATCAATTGCTTTGCGGACTGTAGGAAGAACTCTAGTAATGACTAAATCACCCGTATCAATTTTCTTGATGTCGTTTTCTTCCATTTTTTTATACAGCTGCTCTCTGAACTCTTTTTGTTGAGTTTCAAGAATTTTGGCTTTTTCTTTGAACTCGATCATCTGCAGTTCAAAGCGTTCTACACGAGCAACCAGTTTATCGACATCATTACCGATCGTATAATATTCTGTTTCGGTCATATCAGGCTTTTCTTTCAAATACTCTAGACGGATCCAGAATGTTTCGATTGCATCAAGTATTTTTTCAATCGCGTGCTGATCTCGTTCAATTTCTTTTATTTTGAGGTTTGATGCATCAAACTCTAGATCAAAATCAGAAGGACGTTGGTACATCGCCAACCATCCATAATCACAACCAGTTTGATGAAAATAGAGCTGCATTTGAGCTTCATAAACTTTGAGAGTTGGTTTAGCTCCGTGTGTTTTAATTTCCAAAAGGATTTTATTTTCATCATCAATACCATCGACGTTTGATCGGATCATATCGTCCTTATCAATAAAAGTATCCGGATGAAAATGCAAACTATTCTTTGTGTTGATATATTCCCGAATAGATGGTTCCATTTTATTTCCAAATTGAATATATGGATTACTGATATTTTCTGGTTTAACAATTCCAGCTTTTTCCTGTGCCAACTGAAATTGCGTTTTGTATTTTGATAATCCTAGAATGACCGGAACGTCTGAACCACCGACAAAAGAACTACGATTATTCGTTACATTAGTATCTGTTTTTTCTAATCCGAACATTTATCTTCCTCACTTTCTTCTATTCATCGAGTAAGTAATACCAATCAGAATTTTTTAATTCAGAAATCTTAATACTTACATCTTTTATTGGATACATAATCTTATCGATCAAAACATAAGTATCATCGATATTATTATCATTTAACCATTCGGCTACTTCTAACCACGAAGCTGGAATGAATTTTTTCTCAGCCGACACTTTCTTTCACCTCACAATTTAGTTTTCATGTACAACTCTTCTGAAAAATCTTGCTTCTGCTCTAACGCTTCATACACTGCCTGTTCAATCGTTGCTTGCGTGATAAATCGAAGCACAGTAACTTTTTTAGTCTGGCCATTTCGATAGGCACGACCTAAAGCTTGACTGTAGTCCTGGTATGAATAAGTCGGTGTATAAAAGACAACTAAATTTGCATACTGAAGTTCGATACCTGCACTTCCTGCCATGTACTGGACGAATGTCACTGAACTTTTTATACTTGGCCACGTTTCTTTTTTTGGCAGTTTGGAAGCTTGGCCATTTACTTCATAAATAGTTTTATCTTTGGCCAGTTTCTTCAATTCTTCTAGCTCTTTTTGATAATAGTAAAAGATCACAATATTGTTGGATGTCCCTTCAAACAGCATCTTTATATACTCAAGTTTGTCTTTTTGATTGGCATAGAACCTCAATCCATGAGCCAGTTTAGACGGTGTGTCATAATCGACATCATCATACACACGGTCCTTAGAAATCGTTTTGTACTCACTTGTCTTAGCAAACGGAACATCTTTGATGACTAATGGCGGCAGATCCAGCGCATCGTCCTTACTTATCGAAATAGTGAAACTGTTGTACATTTCTTGAAGATCGTCTTCATTTTTCCAGCCCTCAATTTTAGGAATACGCCTGGTACCTAAATACATTGTTCCCCATATTGCGTGGCGATCATTCATCTGTTTTTTGTTCTTGAAATAGCCAAACATGATGAAATAATTGTAGGTATCTTCCCAACCGTTAGATGCTGGGGTAGCTGTCAACAATTCAAAATGAGTAGATTGCTTGGTTAGTTTTACTGCAGCTTTTCCTCTTTTACTTGTTGGATTTTTAATATAATGAGCTTCATCAAAAATCACAAACCAACCTTTATAGAGCATGTAACTATCTGCTAATTTTCCATAGCTAAGTTCTGCAAATGTGATTTCAATCTTATAAAAATTACAAACAGCTTGAATATCTCTTCGCCAACCTTGTTCTTTTAATTTTTGAGCTGGCATTACTATTAGCAGCGGTTCCCCATTTGACCATTTTAGATATTGATGAATAGAAGTGATTGTTTTTCCTGTACCAGTATCTAAAGCGAAAAGAAAGTTACTGTCAGCTGTGTCAATGCTCTGTTTTTGAAAGTTATATAACATTTTCATGTTTGAGCATTGCGGATACTTCTTCCACTGATTTTGCAAAGAATGCCACACCTCCTGCAGATCGAATTTTTTTTATTTTACTTTTCTGCAAAGCTGACTCACGTCCTTTGCCGTCTGGTCGTTTTACTTCGATACCTATAAATCGACCATTTACACAAGCCAAAATATCCGGAGTACCAGATGGTTGATACATAGAACCGTGTACTTTTAAATAATACGCACCTAATGAATCAAGATATTTTTTTATTTTGTTTTCTATTTTCTTTTCTGGCCCAGCCATGTAATCACACCTTCTTCAAAATTCATCCCAAGAATCATCGTTATCATTTTTCTCTGGTTCATCTTTTCTGAATAAATTCCACAATCCGTAAATAGCAGAAACTATCACTAGGCCAATGACTATCTTTTGAATGAAAAATCCCATACGATCACCTATTTCTTGGCATCCACAATTGCTTCGCCAGTTTGTACTTCAACCCATCCGTGTTTCAAACGAGCTTCTGCTTCCTTAAGGTTGATTAATTCCGGAGTAATTGATTCTGATAGTTTTTTATTTGCATCAGCTTCTGCCTCTGCAGACTTAACTTTTTGGTAGGCTTGGCTATCTGCTTTTGTTTTGGCTGTCTGTGCATCTAACTTCGCTTTCTCATTGTCTTGACCAGCACGGATGATGCCATCGATTGATTTTTGTGTTTCGCTGTCAACTTCCGGTACTCCGACGGTTACATCTTCAACCACAAATCCTTTGGCTTCTACTGCTTTAGAAAAGTTATCCAATAAAGAAGCTTCAACCTTTGATGAATCGCCTGATAGGACGTTCAGTAGGCTATATTTTGAATAGACTTCTCTTGCTTCTTTTTGTAACTTAGATTTGAGCCAACCTTTTTCAATGTCTTCAGATGTAATATTGCCGAACTCTTTATACATTTTTGAAGCATTTGTTGGATCCACTTTATAATCGTATTTGATGTTTACTGTCGTCTTTTTCCCATCTGAAGTTGAAACGGATACATCCTTCGCTTGGATCGTTTGCAAACGGATTGGGTATTGAATCACTTTATCTAAACCGACAAATTTTACACCTTGAGATAATGTGTCATCCTTAATCCCACCACTCATTGAATAGCGAACACCCACATATCCATTGTCAATTTTTTCCCAAAACAGGAAGCCTCCTGCCACTCCTAAAACTACTGCGACTACTCCTGTTACTAAAAGCTTAGTTCCTGTGTTTTCTTGCATAATTCTTTTTCTCCTATTCTGTGTTATAATTTTTATACGAATAATTTATTTAATGGCTTGTATCGTTTGCAGACGATGCAGGCTCTTGTTTTATTTGTTCTTGAATAGCTTCAGATGTTAATTGGTAAATTTTTGCTTCTACAAAACCGCATGTAATTAATCCAGTAGCTTTAGAATCAATCACATTGGACTTGATTAGTGCTGCTTCCATACCTTCGTTTTCCGACCAACCTTTAATTGCGACTGCATTTGATGCCAACGAAACATCTGTATTTACACTTGCTGTAGCGATCAATTCACCTTCATAATCTGTACCTTTAGAACCAATCAATTGAATTGCTGTATTACCGTTGTCAGCATAACTTGAAAAGACAACTTCACTTTCATAGTTCACAAATGTTACTTTCATCTATATCACCTCTTTCTTAACTGCTAGTAGCTCGCCTTCAGTGGTAAAGAAATTTGTCGTTCGCTCATTTCCAATCTCAACAATAGTTATGATCATTTGAATCATTTTGGATTGCGTTGTAATATTTACATTCGTTTGAACAGAATTATCTTCCACAGGTTGTTCCTCCATTCTTTTTCCAAATCTGGCACAATTGAAACGATCCATCGCTTTTTTAGACTTAATACTGGTCTTGCTCCTATCAGCCTGAACTGTGATTAAATTCTCTTTTCTCAGACTGTAAACTTTATGTTGAATTTGAGTGAGACGCTTATTGACGATTAACCGAGTTAAATCAGGATAGTTGGAAACAAAACCATTTTCATCAAATCGGATATTTTCAATAACCAGTTGTATTTCTTTTTCTGACCAATTTTTCTGTGAATTATTCCGCTTAATTTGTCCATTTTTTTCAGCGTAAAAATTCTACCTGAAATAGACTGTTCGGATCTTCCAAGACTTTCCCCAATATCCTTATAGGTCTCATTTTGCCTATACATTGCTATTATTCGTTTATCTTCATCAGGAGAAAATCGCCTACCTGCAGCCTCAAATGATTTTGTATAGTCTGTTTTAGGTAATAGACCATCTTTGCGCATTTTGTATATCTTCATTTCAACTGATTTTGATGGACGTGAAAGTTTCTTTGCCAATTGATCAACATTAAGAACAGCATTCGTTTCAGCAAACAGAGCGTTTTTCCTGATGTACTCGATTTCTTTGGTTGTCCAATTTTTAGCAGCCACATCTAAACACCTACTTCCCTATATATAAATTTTGTAATCAACACATAAATCTTTGATCTTGTACAACCAATAAAATCTTGTTTCGCTAGATTCTGGACTGTTGTCTAAGAGTCGTCCTGTTTTAACTAACATTTGACCTCTTTCGCGACAAGGATCTTGTTCTAAAAAAGTTATCTTAGTAATACCGATACTATTGTTCAAATGCTCTACGACAATCTCACCCTTTTTAAATTCCTTATCAAGAAAATCAATTGAAACGGTTTTTGCAGTAAAATCCATCTTATAGTTTTGATCAGTAATAGGATTTTCTTTCAGCTTTTCATATTTATTGATCAACTGATATAGCTCATCTAAACTATTCGCTTGACCTGTCTCTAATACACGCTGCATCTAAACACCTACTCTCTGAACTTCATCTAAAATAGTATCTAATTCGTGATAATCATCCGTTAACTGATCTAATAGCTGCGTATCTTGATTTTTTAATGGTTTTGCGTTTTCGTGATTTAATAAAGCAACGTAGTTTGCTTGCTCTTTCTTTAGAATCCGTACAATGAATTCGCTTTGCTTTTGATTAAGCATCTAAATCCCTCCTTACTAACAGTCCCAAGCTTCTGGATCTTCAATGATGATCGTTTCTGGCTTACTGTGTTTAATTCTTCGCTTGCTTTTACCATCCAAAGCAATGTACAACCAAACTATTAAAGAAAATACTCCATAGACTGGTGACAATTTGAAGCCGATGACTAAAACAATTGTCAATAATAAATCCGGCATAAGCTTAAAAAATTTATGTTTCATTCAACCTGCTCCTTCCAACTGATGTTTATCCATTCGCTAGTACGATAAATCATAAAACCAAAGAAATTACCTTCTCTAGTCTGCTCCTTGTGTTCAACCTGAAACCCACTACCTAGTTTTTCTTTTAAGCATTTCACAGTTCGAACATCACGTAACCGTCTAACGTAATAGCTCTGTTTAGTGCTAAAATTAGACTCATTTTCGTCTTCCTTTTTGATATAAATTTGAACACCATCGAAACCTTTTTGAGCTTCCTTGATTAATCTTGTTTCTAAATCCAATTTCTTGTACCAACGATCAAACCATTTTTCAAATGATTCATCAGTGATTTTATTAATCTGGTCAATTAGACTCATTTCTTATCTTCCTCCTTTATCCTTAGTAAAATACTCACGATCCATAACACCGCTATAAGAACGATCCCCTGAAAGGTTTCTCCAGCTGCTAAACAGATAATGGATATGGTCAATAAGATTAGTGTTGCTAGTAAAATCACGATTCTTACTCCCTTAGCCAACTGCTATCCATCCCATTCACTAATTATTTCTTTACAAATTCGTTTCGCTTCTTTAGCTTCGTAATAACATTTGCCATTAGGCTTCTTACGCTCAATAGCAATCATACGAGGATCATTAAATATTTCGCGTTCTGCAGTAGATAATGACATTGAATTCCTTCTGGCTATTTCTTTTCTATCAAATGTGTCTTTTTCTAAATTCAATCTTTCAATAGATAGTTCAATAGATTCTTTAAGCATTTTAGATAAAATTTTATAGACCAGATCATACAGAGCGTTTTTTAATCCAGTTTCTTCATCCATCCATACTTCTCTCCTTTATCACAATTCATACATCGTAATAATTGAATCAATAATTTTGTTTGCCTCTGCAGATGTTTTTTTTCCATTCATTATTAGAGACAACTCACTTTTACTGATACCAAATCTTTTGGCCAGCATTGTATATGTTAAAAAATTTGAATTTTTAACATAGTTTTTGATTTTCTCTCTATCTTTTAGAGTGATTTCTGCAATTTCAGCCATAACACCTTCTCCTTTCTTCTACGGAATAAACAAATTTAACAACTATTTCTTAAAATAAATTGACAACTTTAACACGTGGTGTTAAAATCAATTCATGACAAATAAGACACATTAAACTTTGATTTAATAGCTTTCTTGGCGGACAGCGTTTTTTAATCAATTAGTTTTTTTGTTGTGTTTATAGTTGTTAAATATGTTTACAAGATGAATATTAACACCATTTGTTAAGCGTGTCAACGATTTTAACAAATAAAGTTAAAATATTCTTTCTTGGACGAAAGGAATACTGATATGACAACGTTTGAGAGAATAAAATTATTGGCAAAGAATCAGGGTAAATCATTAAATAGAATAGAGGAAGAGTTGGGATATGGAAAAAACGTTTTATATAGATTGAAAGATTCGAATCCATCTGTAGAGCGTTTAGAAGAAATTGCTGATTATTTTGATGTGACAGTAGATTATTTATTAGGCCGCACAGATGAAATTTCATCTAAAACTCCTTCCGATGAAGAATATTCTGATTTAATTATGATGTTTAGGAAAGGAGAGAAAACTGTTCCTGAATATAAGAAAGAAGATTACCGAAAACAAGTTAAAAACTTAATGAATTTTATTGCACAATCAATGGACGAAGATGATGACGAATAAGGAGTTTTTCTGATGGACGATGCATTTACTATACGATATTCCCTAACTAATTTACTTTTGAATCAATACTTACTAAAACATAACATTAATCCTTTGAAATATAATTTTGAAAATTTTTCAACCGATTTCTTTGAAAATCGAAAAATCAAAGTTAAGACAAATATTCCATATATTGAAAGTGATTATTTTCTAGCTGTAACAGTAAAAAAGAAGAACAAGGTAAAAGTATTTATTAATCCTAAACTATCTAAAAATAGATGGAATTTCAGTCTTTGTCACGAACTGATTCATTGCAATTTTGACCTATCTCGTACAGATGAAACACAGACATTAGCAAATCGAAATGGAGAAGATGGATACTATTCTAAAGAGGAACAAGAGGTTGAAGATCTAGCTAACCTTGGAGCAGGAATAGTTATGTTACCTGATATTTCTGTTGTAAAGTATATGGAGACAAATATATCTTTCTACAAGATGGCGGAAGAATTAAAAATGAGTAACGCAGCATTATATGTTAGATTGATTCAATTTTGTATGTATCATTTCGGATATGATGTTGAATATTCGTCCAGACTGATTACACGTTTCCAAAATGAAGGAGAAAAGCAACACATAAACATGGCTCTATCAGGATTTGGCTCAACAATAAAAAATCAAATTTTATTAGATTATGAAAATAGCATATAACTAGGGGTGATTTTATGGTAAAAAAGATTTGGTCTGAACGGTTTAAACACGTTTACTCATACACAAATAAAAAGGGTGTTTTTTGGGGATATAGATATCCTTATTACAACGCCCTAGGAAATCGTGTAGAAGCTAGTAAAGCAGGTATAAAGACAGAAAAAGAGGCATATGCTGAACTCATAGAGGTTATGAATGAAGTTGAAAACGGAAATGTAAGTTTACTAGACAACAAAAATATGACCGTTGAAAGCTGGTCTAAACAGTGGTTCGACTTTTATAAAGATTCATGGTCTCCAAGTACGTTACAAAATACAGATCAAGCAATAAAAAAAGCGATTATTCCTAAATTAGGGAAACTTAAATATTCAAAACTTGATAAGATTACTTATAAAAAATTATTTATTGATCCATTATTGGAAATATATAAGCCCGCTACTGTTCGTTTGTATCACAGAAGATTTATGACCATGACTAATGCTGCCGTAGAGCATGAAAAACTTGATAGAAATAGATTAAGTGGAGTAAAACTTCCAACTGAAGAAAAAATTGTAAAAGCTTTTACAAAAGACGAATTAAAATTATTCAATCAACAATTAAAAAAAGAAAGTCTGGTAAATAATACAATGTTCTCTTTAATATTAAGTACAGGCATGCGAATCGGTGAGGTATTAGGTTTAACCTGGAGTGACATTGATTTTGATACTCGAAAAATTGATATTAATAAGTCTCGTAACGCTAATGGATTAGGAAAGACAAAAACTTATACTAGTAAGCGCACGATTACAGTACATCAAAATATAATCAATTTGTTAAAGCAGTTGAAATTAGCATCTAAATTCACCAAGCAAATGGATTACATTTTCTACAATGAATACAGCAATCCTTATAGTCCCGTGAATGCTCGATATGCCTTCGATAAAATAATTTCTACAATTAATAAACAACACGAACATACTGTAATAAGAAACATAACTATACACGGGCTACGTCATACACATGCTACTTTCTTACTAGCTGAAGGTGCAGATGCAAAATATGTATCAGAGCGTCTTGGGCATAGAAAAATTACTACTACATTAGATACCTATACTCATTTACTAAAAAATAAGGAAGAAGAAACTGCTGATATGTTTGAAAACATTCTTGATAGTCTCTAATTTTTTTAACCAAGTCTGTGGTAAATTTGTGGTAAATCATATTTAAAAACCAATTACAATCTATATAAATAACTATCAAATGTACATAAATCCTTTAAATACAACAAGTGATTAAATAAAAAAAACCACCACGACCGTCGTCTGTGGTGGAAATGAAGGTTGTTATTTACTCTTGGTAG
>NZ_JBIYEU010000025.1:0-36328 GCF_044909655.1 Enterococcus sp. UD-01
GTAACACTTGTTCTTTGTTCTTGATTGAATGCTTTTTGGCTAGGTAAGCATATCCTCCTTTCCCATCAAGGTAATCTTGAACGACTGCCATTTTGACTTCAAAATTATAGTTAGCCATAAAAATACCGACCTCCAAAAGTTAGATTTTTGGTCTAACTTTCGGGGGTCGGTACATTTTTCTCTGTTTTTTTATTTTATTTGACGAAAATTTTTTGTCCGTCTACCGTTTTTTCTAAATGGTTCCTCCATATTTGTTCTAAAGAAATAGCTGAGGATCGGTACGCCTGTGAATAACAACAGGGCTATCGAAGGAACAAACCAACCAATAATCATTACTAATAAAATAATCCCATAATAAAGTCGCTCTCTTTTTGCGTACAATTGTTTTAACTGCTTCTGTTTGATCGGCCCTTCCATCGCTAGCGGGATTCCTGCTTTGAATAAACTGCTGAATGCGCTATTGACCGCAATCAACAATACGCCATAAGCGATTGTCGGCAGTTGTTTGTCTGCGGCTTCCATTGACCAGCTGGTAAAAAAGGGCAGCAAAACTAACGTAAAAAGGAAGCAGGTATTTCTGATAACGAATGGCTCAGTGACTTTTTTAATCTGTTCAAACAATTTGCGATGGTTGTTCCAATAACCTGCTACAATGAAAAAGCTGATAGCAAACGTAAGCAGACTCCCCAGAAAGCCGGCATAGTCAGTGCTATGAGGAATGGGAATTTCAAGTGCTGCAATGGTGATTACAATAGCGATTACTGCATCACTGAATAATTCGATCCTTAATTTTTTACCTGTTATCTCCATTCAGTATTACTCCTTTAACACTGCGCTCAAGCAGCTTCACTTAAAAATTGGCTATTATAGATATCAGAATAGACCCCGTTGGCTTCCAACAGCTCTTGATGATTACCGGATTCCACCACATCGCCATGATCCATCACGATAATTTTATCGGCATCATAAATCGTAGACAAACGGTGGGCAACAACAAAGCTTGTCCGACCTACTAACAACTGCTTCATCGCTTTTTGAATCAGCATTTCTGTTCGAGTATCAACGTTTGAGGTCGCTTCATCTAAAATCAAAATTTCGGGATTTGCTAAAAAGGCTCGGGCAATCGTAATCAATTGACGTTGTCCTTGAGAAATATTATTTGTTTCTTCATTCAAAACAGTTTCATAACCTTCTGGTAACTTTCGCACAAACTCGTCTACAAAAGCCGCTTTAGCTGCGGCATAGACTTGCTCTTGCGTTGCAGTTGGATTGCCATATTTAATGTTGTCATAAATCGTTCCTGAAAAAAGCCAAGTATCTTGCAAAACCATCCCAATTTTTTGATGCAGTTGTTCATGTGTAAGATTGCGGCTGTCAATCCCATCGATTTTAATACTTCCACCGGAAATTTCATAAAAACGCTGCAATAGATGAACCAATGTCGTCTTGCCGGCGCCAGTATGTCCAACAATAGCTATTGTTTGTTTTGAGGCAACCGCTAAAGAGAAGTCTTTCATCAATAATTCTTCCCCATAACCAAATTGTACATGATCAAAACGGACCTTTGCCGAATCATCAATCTGGTTAGGAAACGCCTCTTCATAGCTTTTTCTTTCTTCTTCATCCAGCACTTCAAATACTCGCTCTGCAGAAGCTACGATCGATAGAATACCGCTCCATATTTGAGAAAACTGACTGATTGGCTGAGAAAATTGGGTCGAATATTGAAGAAATGCTTGTAAATTTCCGATCAAAACCGCCCCAGCTGCCACTTCAACTGCTCCGATCGTACAGATTACAACATAAACGATATTTTTCAATAAAATCATTGCCGGCATCATTGAACCACCAAAAAATTTGGATTTCCAGCCAGCTTCATACATGCTCTTATTGAATGTATCAAACTGCTCTTCCGATTTTTTTTCATAGTTGAAACTTTTGATCACCGTATGCCCGTTGAATGCTTCTTCGATCTTTCCGTTTAAACTACCTTGAACATGTAAATACTTTTTGAAATTTTCCTGAGCTTTTGGTGTAAACAACTTCGTTACTAGAAAACTAAACGGTAAGATCAATGCGGCTATCAAGGTCAGCTTCCAACTGATGGTCAACATCAGCCAAATCACGCCAATAACTAAAATCACACTTGACAGCAATTGAGTCAAACTTTGCTGAAGCATCGTTGCAATATTATCCATATCATTGATCGCAATCGACATCAGGTTCCCGTTTGAATTTTTATCAAAATAACCACTAGGCAATTTATTGATTTTGGCTTTTAGTTCATTTCGTAAAGTCTTAGTCGTCTTTTGTGAAACGATGGTCATCAGCCATTGTTGTAAAAAATCTGTAATAGCTTTACCGATATACATTAATCCGACCATCAGTAAAATCGTTGCTAATGCTGTAAAATCAATGCCTGTTTTTGCTTTAACACCTGCAAAGATCAATGTCGTTGCTGTTCCTAAAACTTTTGGACTCAGTACTTGGAGCAATGTACCAACAACTGAGATCACCGTCACTACTACAATCAGCCCACGACTTTCCTTCATATATCCAAGTAAGCGTTTAAGTGTTCCTTTTAAATCTTTAGGTTTTGCTTTAATTCCTCTATTCATGGGTCTTCCTTTACTCATTAGGCAGCCTCCTTGTCTTCTTGTGAAAGAATGATTTCTCGATAAACCGAATTTGTTTCAGCCAATTCTTCATGCGTACCTAAGCCGACCATTCGTCCTTCATTTAACACAAGTATTTTGGTCGCATTCTTAACAGTTGTAATTCTTTGTGCCACAATAATTTTAATTGCTTGCTTTAAATGAGCGTTCATATTCTTTTGAATCGTCGCATCCGTTTTGAAATCCAACGCTGAAAATGAATCATCAAATAGATAAATAGAGGCTTGTTTTACGAATGCTCTAGCTAAACAGAGACGTTGTTTTTGACCGCCAGAAAAATTCCCGCCATTTTTTTCTACGGCACTATCCAGCCCTCCTTGAGCTAGCACAAAATCTGCAGCTTGGGCTAACGTTAAAGCCGTCCATAGTTCATCATCCGTTGCTTGCTGATTTCCGATAAGCAAGTTTTCACGAATTGTCCCAAAGAATAATTGATTCACCTGAGGAACTAAACTGACTTGCTCATGCCAATTTTCTTGGGATAATCGACTGATTTTTTGCTCATTCAATCGAATCGCTCCTTCGCTTGGATCATATAGGCGATCAAGCAAATTAACTAATGTTGTCTTCCCTGAACCCGTACTTCCAATAATTGCCAGCGTTTCTCCTGATTGAACCGCAAGAGAGATTTTTGCTAAAGCCTTTTCCTCAGCACCATCATAACTGAACGATACTTGGTCTAACGTCAATTGGTTCATTTTAGTTGTCTCTTCAGCTAGCGTTTCCTTCCCATCTTGAATCATGTTTTCTGTTTCCAAGACTTCATTCACTCGTTTAGCAGAAATTTGCCCACGTGGAATAGAAGAAAGTACCATGGTTAAAATTGCAACGCCCATTAAAATTTGTGCCGCATAGGATACGACGCCCATCATCGTGCCAATTTCCAGCTGACCTGAACCAATCATCCCTGCACCCAGCCAAGTGATGGCAAGTGTTGCTAAACTCAGCATCAAAGTTATAAAGGGCATCAAAAAACTAAACGCCGTATTTGAACGAATTGCCAATTTTGTATAGGAGTCATTTTCTTTTTGATAACGTTGGTATTCTACCTCTTCTTTATTAAACGCATGAATTACTTTAATACCTGTTAAACCCTCTTTAAAAATCAAGTTTAACTGGTCAATCTTTTGCTGCATTTTATCGAATAAAGGATTTGTATAGCGAAAAATCTGCCAACAGACAATCAGGATAATTGGAGTAATAGAAACAAAAGTCAAGGTCAAAGTTGGACTCAAGCGATACGCAAAATAAATGCCACCGACTAGATAAAGAGGTGCAAGAATTAGGAATTTCAAGCCCATTTCAACCAGATTTTGTATTTGTGTCACATCATTCGTATTTCTTGTAATCAACGAAGATGAACCAAATCGATCGACTTCTTTTTGTGAAAAGGAAGTGATCTTCTTAAATAATGCTTCCCGTAGTTCTCCACCTAATCCATAGGATACTTTAGCTGCAAAATAAATATTGATCAATGCTCCGCCAAAACTAATAACCGCAAAGCCCAGCATGATCAACCCTTTTTGCCAAATAATCGTTTGGTTATTGGGAACAATCCCCTGATTGATTAATTGAGCTGTCAAGGTAGGTAAATACAAATCGCTAAAAGTTTGTACTAATAAAAACACAACTGCAATTGCCGTTGTCGTTACTGGCAGCCGTTTGATTATTTTATTCATTTATTTTCCTTCTTTCCTTTACTTCTTCTTTATGCATAGAGAGTGAAAGTTTTTTTGACTATCAATTGGTGTTTCTTACAAAAATCATAAAATAAAAATAAACATGCAATCATTTCATCATCTCCTTGTTCTCCCTTTTTAAGCAGGTACCTTAACAACAATATAAAGGTACCTGTTTAAAATGTCAACAAAAATATGCAGGTACCTGTTTTATTTTTTTATAAAAAAATAAAAGAGGCCAAAACAAAACTAAGAAATAGTAATGTTTCAGTCTCTTATTATTTAAAAACATGGCAATCAAAAGGCAGGTTATTCAACATTTTCATAAAATCAGATTCATACAAAAAAACAGATGCTACTTCTTTTGCTCCAATTTTTTGACCTTTAACGGTGTTTTGCTCTGTCTTTTGCCTCATAGGATGATTGCTACGGTTAACATCTATCATAAATTAAAATCGATATCCTACGTCATTTTTAAGGGTTGCATTCATCTGTTGGAAATCTTGCTTCTACGCGATAAATCGGCTGTCCTTTAGCGGAGAATTTTTCTTCATACTCCGTCATGATATTGCCTTCATAATTGCTGGCATGCAAATCAAGCCAGACTTGTTCAAGAATCATGCCGTATTTTGAAAAACTGCTTAAGGAATATTCAAACAAGCCTCGATTGTCCGTTTTGAAATGAATTTCTCCGTTTGGCTTAAGAATTTTTTCGTCGGTTTCTAAAAACGTTTTGTACGTTAAACGGCGTTTTTCATGGCGTGATTTTGGCCATGGATCAGAAAAGTTTAAATAGATTTGATCGACTTCATTTTCAGCAAAATACTGCGTCAACGCTTCGCCGTTCACATGAAGCAATTGCAGATTTGGTAGTTCTTCTTCCAGCGCTTTGTCTAACGCAATAGAAAGGACACTAATCTGCATATCGATGCCAATATAATTAATTTCAGGGTGGGCCTTGGCCATACCCACGACAAATTGTCCTTTACCAGAGCCAATTTCGATATGAATCGGCTGCTCGTTGCCGAAGCGCTCCTGCCAGCGGCCCTGCCATTTTTCTGGTTCATCTACGACTAATTCCGGATGACTGGCGATTAATTCCTCAGCTCCAGGTCTTTTTCTCATGCGCATACTTCATTGTTCCTTTCTTTCATTACAAATTTTAAGAGGGTAGCCAAAACGTAACTGCTCTGTACTGCCCTCTTTTTATTTAGTGGCTATCTTTATTAATCAATAGCCTAATGCTTGTTTTAAACGTAAAATCTCCGCATTCATTTCCCGTCGCTCACCTATTTGATAGTGACGCAGCGTTTCCTGTAGAAAATTAAAAATTGCATACCATTGAATGCGGTCCAAAGCTTCCTGACTCGGCTGCATTCCATAGGCCAGCAGCCATTTGTTCCAGCTCTTTTTCGGAACATAATGCCCCAGCAGCATGCCCAAATCAAGTGCAGGATCTGCAACCATGACAGAATCCCAATCAACAAGATACAAATAATTATTTGAAACCAGCCAATTGCGGTGGTTCACATCGCCATGAACAACCATATAATTATGCGTGGAGTATTCTGGTATATTATTTTGCAAATATTGATAGACTCTCGCAAGGTACTTATTCTTTTTGAGCTCTTCCGGCAATCGATCGCCGTATTCTTTCATCATCATCATTGGTGTTTTTATTTGACCGCCGATTTTTTCCAGCATATTTTTTAACACATATGAGTGGTGGAGATGGTACAAAACATCTACGACATCATTGCGCTGGCCGATTTCTTCTGCTTTGAGCACACGACCGTCCAGCCATTCCTGAGCAGTTAAAATATCGCCATTCACTGTTCGCTTGGTCCAAACCAACTTAGGGGCAATTCCTTCCTTAGACAAAGCAGCCAAAAGTGGAGAAGTATTTCTTTTAATAAATACTCTTTCAGTCGCACGTATACCCATGAAAGTTTGGCCAGTTGCGCCTTTTATTGGCTGCAAGCGCCATTCCTTATCCAACTGAAATGCCATGGAAATTATCTCCTATCTAAACACATAATATAAAAGCGATGGTTCAAGCCTTATGCCAAAACGCTTGTCCTGTTCAACAATGTTTCTCTGTGACGCATCCCCAACGAGAAAGCATTATCTCAAAAATCTAAAATAACTTGACTTCCCTATCGAAGCCTAATAATACATTCTAAAAATTTCAAAAATCCTGTACGCTTTAACAGTACTTATCATTTTATCTTTACAAGCGCTTCACGTCAAGCATCTCTCATGTTCTTTTGCGCACGTCAACGATTGTCTGACTCCCCGCACTGCGCATTAACGTCAGCAATATAGGCAGCTATCAGCTTTTTAGTGATCGCTCCCGGTATTCCTGAGCCAATAATTTTTTCATTCACTTTAACAACCGGCGTAATTTCTTTTAAAGAGCTGGAGGTAAAGCATTCATCTGCATTAAATAACTCTGCTTCTGCAACCGCCGTTTCCTTTACAGGAATCCCCAATTCATGAGCAAGCTCGATAATTTTCATCTTCGTGATTCCCGGTAAAATTAAATTTCCATCCGGATGTGTATAAACCACGCCGTCTTTAACGAGCCAAAAATTCGCTGCAGAGGCTTCTGTCACCTTGCCGTCCCGAACCAAAACAGCATCATCAAAGCCCTGACGTTTTGCTTCATCCAATGCCAGCACATTTCCCATTAAACTCAAGGACTTGATATCACAATGCAGCCAACGTGTATCCGGTACAACACCGACGGACATTCCTGTTTCCATCAGCTCAACTGGTCGCTGGTAAGGAAGCACATTTCCTGTTAATACAGCTTTGACTTTTTCAGGATCGGGTAAGACATGGTTTCTTGGCGAATCGATACCTCTGGTAACTTGGAAATACAGCTTGCCCTCTTTGATGCCTTCCAGCGCGACTAATTTTTTCAAATTGTCCGTTAGTCCTTCTTTAGTAAAAGGCAGAACCATACGAATTTTTTCAGCACCTTGCCATAAACGCTCTAAATGCTCTGAAAGCATATAAAGCTGCCCGTTATAAACACGAATCATTTCATACAAGCCATCGCCATATTGATACCCGCGATCTTCAATATCAATTTTTACTGCTTCACGTTCTACTAGCTGATCATTCCATAAAATATGCATATTAAGCCTCCATTTTCTTCAAACGATATGGGACATACAATTTAGCAAATAAGACAACTTCTACCATTAAAACAGCAATAATCATCAAACCATCCAGCTTATTCGGCAACGCAGCTAAAATCAATAAGCTAAATAAAGCAGCAGCGACAAACAATAGAATAGTTACCAGCGTACTAACCGCCTGCTTTTTTTGACTATTCGGCACAGGATAAAGATGCGTCATAACCATATAATCAAATTGCGTATAGATCGGAATCAACTGAAAACCAATCAAATAGATAAATAGGACAGAAACGCCCATTGCAATCCAAAATTCCTTTAGGAAAAAGAGCACTACACCACCCACCAGCATTAAGCGGATAAACAAGCCGCTGTACTCAGAGCCTCTAAGAAACGAGCGTGCATAGAGATACAAATACGTGTTACGGCTAGTCTGTTTGATTTTACTTAACAATGGATCAAGCGCTTTGCGGCGCTTCACACTGCTGGAAATTTCCGGAACATCCGTAAACAAATGAATAAATTGATAAATTCGATGCATACGGCTTTTTTCTTTTTGAACCATCATTTCCCAGTCTAAAGAAACTGCTTGCTCTTTCTTATTTAAGAACCAAAAAAAGCTCAAGGTCTGAAGTAATGCCAATACAGAACCAAGCAGCGGCAGCACATAAAGACTACAGCCAATCACGACCAGACTCGTAAAGCCCCAAAGAAAGAACCAGCGTTTAGCTTCGGCATCAGAAATTTGGTATAACGTATATTTTTGCAAGCGTAAATGACTGACTTTTAAAAGGAACAGCATAACAATAAAGTAGACAAACGTTGAAAATTGCCAGCCAGTCGATACGACTACCAACGGCATGGATAATCCGCCCAGTAAAAAAAGTACGGCTAAGGGCAGCCAGAAAGAATAACGAATCGCTTTATTTAAATACGTGTTCATTTCAGGTTCCTTCGGCAGAATAAATACTTTATCAGCTTCCTGTGCCAATGTTGCAATGCGACCAATTTGCAGGATCACCAGCCAAAAAAGCAGCACTAGCGGACGTCCCCAGAAAAAATGAACCGGCAGCGTTTTTAGAACCTGCGAATAATAAAAACCCAAGCCGCCCAATAAAAACACGCACACTAACACAAAATGATCATTGAACACATAACGCATATATTTCATCATTTTTTTCAAATGGCGCGTTAAACGAATACTGTAAAATCCGGACATGCTACCCCACCTTCGCTTCTTTCGTCAATGCGATATAAATATCGTCCAGTGAAGAGTCCGGCAGTTGAAATTCAGCTCGCAATTCTTCCATGGAGCCGGCTGCCCGAACTTCGCCTTCATGCAATACCACAAAGCGGTCACAGTACTTTTCCGCTGTAGCTAAAATATGCGTTGACATCAAAATGGCTGCTCCTTGGTTGCGCATATCATCCATCAATTCCAATAATGCATGAATCGCCAGCGGATCCAAGCCCAAGAAAGGCTCATCAATAATATACAGACTCGGTTCAATTAAAAAAGCACACAGCACCATGACCTTTTGCTTCATCCCTTTGGAAAAGTTCGCCGGAAACCAGTCCAGTTTATTTTCCAGACGAAAGGTTTTCAAAAGAACTTCCGCTCGTTTGAACGCTTCGTCAACGGGGATATCATAAGCCATAGCGGTAATTTCAATATGCTCTTTTAACGTTAATTCTTCATATAAAGACGGTGTTTCCGGAATATAGCCGATTTTTTTACGATAGCTTTCCGGCTGTTGTTTTAAAGTCTCTCCATCAATGGAGATTTTACCTTTTTGCGGCGTTAATAAACCGATGACATTTTTGATTGTGGTACTTTTACCGGCCCCATTCAAACCGATCAGACCAACCATTTCTCCCGATTTGACTTCAAAGTTAATATCTTTTAAAACAGGGATATGTCCATATCCGCCTGTTAAATGTTCGATGACTAAGCTCATGCGCTACCTCCAACTATTTTTTATCGTGGGTCTATTATACCATGAACTTTTTGAAGGTTTCATGAACTTTTCCTCCCAATTAAAATTCAAGTTGTGTTAAAGTAAAAGAAAGAGTATCAGGAAAGAAGGGACACCATGACAGATTGTATTTTTTGCAAAATTATTAATCAGGAAATTCCAAGCTATAAAGTCTATGAGGATGACAAGGTTTATGCCTTTTTAGACATTACTCAAGTAACCAAAGGACATACCTTACTTGTCCCTAAAAAGCACGTAACAGACATTTTTGAATATGATCCTGCCTTAGCCGGCGAAGTATTTGCACGCGTGCCTAAAGTCGCTCAAGCACTAGAAAAAGCTTTTCCGGAAATTGAAGGCATGAATATCATTAATAATAATAAGGAACTGGCCTATCAGTCTGTTTTCCATTCTCATATTCATTTGATTCCGCGCTATAGCAAAGAAGATGATTTTTCGATTCATTTTGGTAACCATCAGGAAGACTATTCTTCTGAACAAATGCAAGAAATTGCTGAAAAAATTGCAAAGCAGGTGACTAACGCATGAGTAAATTTACCAAGGGACTATTGTTCGGCGCCTTAGCTGGCGGAATCGGCGGTTTACTTTTCGCTCCCAAAAGCGGGAAAGCGACGCGTCAGCAATTTTTAGATGAGGTAGAAGAGTGGACAGATTTAAAAGACGACTTTTCAGCTAAGCTGGATCGCTTCAAAGAATCCGCAGAAATTTTGCGCGAAACGGCTGATCTCTATGTTGAACCTTTTATTGAAGGAATCAATCAGGACATTCAAAACTTTAACTTTCAGGCAGAGCCGCGTATGAATCAAATTCAAGAGCAGATTGAAAAAATTCAGTCAGAATTGCCGGACGTTCCTGAATCGAAATAATTCTATTATAAAAACGAAACCAGCTGGAAACTTCCACATTGCTTCCAGCTGATTTTTTCTTTTTATTCTATCTTGAAAGTTAAAATACCAGACAATTATATCTGAATAATTTGATTTTTAATGGTTTATGGAGGAAAATGTGTCCTAAATTCGAAAATTTATTGAAACTCTTGCATCAGTATTTCTTTTATGAAAGAGAGTGTGGTATAGTTATAACCGTGAGAATTAATTTCTACATAATAAAAAATAAAAGAAACTTAGGAGTGCTAAAAGAATGAAGAAAAAATTAATCTTAGCTGCAGCAGGTATGTTCAGCGTTTTTGCATTAGCTGCATGTTCTAGTGGTTCACAAGACATCGCCTCAATGAAAGGCAGTACTATTACTGTTGATGATTTTTATAACCAAGTTAAATCACAACAATCAAGTCAACAAACCGTTCAAACTATGATCATCTACAAAGTCTTTGAAGACAAATACGGCAAAGACGTTAGTGATAAAGACGTCCAAGCAGAATATGATAAATCAAGTAAAAACGCAAAAGATCAAGGACAAGATTTTTCTGAACAATTAAAACAAAATGGCTACACCGAAAAAAGCTTTAAAGCCCTTATCAAACAAAGCCTTGCATATAAAGCTGGTATCAAATCACATATTAAAATTACCGACGAAGATTTAAAAACTGCCTGGGCATCTTTCCATCCAGAAGTAGAAGCGCAAATCATCCAAGCATCATCAGAAGACGATGCGAAAGCAATTAAGAAAGAGTTGGATAACGGCGGCGATTTCACCAAGATTGCGAAAGAAAAATCAATCGATGAAACAACGAAAAAAGACGGCGGCAAAGTGAAATTTGATTCTCAATCAGAAACAATTCCTGCTCAAGTTCAAGAAGCTGCTTTCAAATTAAAAGACGGTAAAGTTTCAGACCCAATCCAAGCAACCGATTCTACCGGCTATCAAACAACATTCTACATTGTAAAAATGGTGAAAAACAAAGCCAAAGGCAATGACATGGCTCCTTACAAAAAAGAATTAAAGAAAATTGCTGAAACCAATAAACAAAACGATCAAGAATTCGTAAACAAAGTCATTTCTGATGAACTAAAAGCCGCAAATGTTAAGATCAAAGATGATGCCTTCAAAGATGTTTTAGCTAGCTTCATGCAAACAGAAGATTCATCTAAATCAAGCGATTCTTCTAAGAAAGAAGAAACTTCTAAAGAAAAATCTTCTAAATCAAGTGAATCTAAAGAGTCTTCAGATTCTTCAAGTAAAACAGAAGATTCATCTAAATAAGCTGTTTATTTAAGAAACATCCAAAAATTGTGCGTGAAAATCGTCAATTTTTGGATGTTCTTTTTATGATGAAATATTTGATTAACGACAATAACAAATTTCCTTACATGGTTTCAAAAATTAAAGGTATTTGTCACAATATATCATTTACAATTTCATATCATGTTCCAACTAAACTATGCTCATGTTTCCATACGATACCTTTTAAAATGCTCGATGATCAATCCAACCTAGACTCGGAATGTAATAATAGCCACCTTTTTTACCTGTTGCCGTTACTTTTTTTCCGATATGACTTTCTGTATTTCCCAATACTGCCACACCTTGATACCAAGGCAACGGATTAATCTGATATCCCTTATTTTTTATCGTCATCTCTTTGTTGATTTTTTCTACGCTATCCAGCGCCTTATAATCAATCCAGCCCTTTAACTCAGGCGAATAGTAGTAGGCACCTGAGTTTTGAGTGACTCTGATTACTCTTCCCGCATAGTCTTTCGAATTAGCTATTTTCACGTAGCCTTTTGTGCCCCACGGAAGAGTATCAATGGTATATTTTTGATCCTTATGCAACATTTTGTACTCTTGAATTTCAGTAAATACTAATTCTTTAGCCAACGTTGTAGCTTCAGCATCTAAATAGCCTTTCCAGACATTCGCCTCATCATATAAAGAATAGTAGCGTATCCCGTTAGAATGATTGTAATATCCTTTAGCTAAATACGTTTCGTTGAATAAATTATCACTCGTATCTTTTTTCACCCAGTTAAAATTGTTCCAGACACTGTAGCCTTTTTTAGTGATGGTTACATATTTACCATAATCAATACATGGACCAACAGAATTTGAAGCTTTTAAGAACAAGTTTGCCTCATCATTTCTGCGATTAACTAATCCTTGTAAAATTTGTCCACCTGCATACACATACCTTTTCATTTCATTAGCAGCATTCGCCCAACTTTTACTATTTATATAAGTAAGCAATTGTGAATTTTGAAGAATATTTGGTCCTAAATTAAAATGAAAGCTGACCAATGCATCAAATTGGTTTTGGTTAAGCTGAACCGTAATATATTTGAAAATGCCAACCGCATGTGTTTTTATATCTTCATCTAAAAATACATTTGCCTGTGTTTCACTAATAGTCATTCCAGCGTAAACACCTTTTGTGTGACCATAACCAATCGTCCAGACGCCGACTGAATCTTGATAAGCAGTTAATCGTAAGCCTTCCCACTTTTTGATTAATTTTCTTCCTTCTTGCGAAATTTTCATATTTTCATTTGCCATTTTTTCCTGCTCCTCCTAGTAAACTTGATTAAAATGCTCGATGGTCAATCCAACCTAGACTCGGAATGTAGTAATAGCCACCTTTTTTACCTGTTGCCGTTACTTTTTTTCCGATATGACTTTCTGTATTTCCCAACACTGCCACACCTTGATACCAAGGCAATGGATTAATCTGATATCCTTTATTTTTTATCGTCATCTCTTTGTTGATTTTTTCTACGCTATCCAGTGCCTTATAATCAATCCAGCCTTTTAACTCAGGCGAATAGTAGTAAGCACCTGATTTTCTTGTTAACGAAATTACCTTACCTGCATAATCTTTTGAATCAGCTAATTTTACATAGCCGCTCATACCCCATGGAAGAGTATCAATGGTATATTTTTGATCCTTATGCAGCATTTTGTATTCCATAATTTCTACTGTTACTCTTTGATTTGCCATTTAAATTTCCCCATTTCTTTATCTATTAATATTAATAATGTTTTGTTTAAAATGCACGGTGATCAATCCAACCTAGACTCGGAATGTAATAATAGCCACCTTTTTTACCTGTTGCCGTTACTTTTTTTCCGATATGACTTTCTGTATTTCCTAATACTGCCACACCTTGATACCAAGGCAATGGATTAATCTGATATCCCTTATTTTTTATCGTCATCTCTTTGTTGATTTTTTCTACACTATCCAGTGCCTTATAATCAATCCAGCCTTTTAACTCAGGCGAATAGTAGTAGGCACCTGAGTTTTGAGTGACTCTGATTACTCTTCCCGCATAGTCTTTCGAATTAGCTATTTTCACGTAGCCTTTTGTGCCCCATGGAAGAGTATCAATGGTATATTTTTGATCCTTATGCAGCATTTTGTACTCTTGAATTTCAGTAAATACTAATTCTTTAGCCAACGTTGTAGCTTCAGCATCTAAATAGCCTTTCCAGACATTCGCCTCATCATATAAAGAATAGTAGCGTATCCCGTTAGAATGATTGTAATATCCTTTGGCTAAATACGTTTCGTTGAATAAATTATCACTCGTATCTTTTTTCGCCCAGTTAAAATTGTTCCAGACACTGTAGCCCTTTTTAGTGATGGTTACATATTTACCATAATCAATATAGGCTCCTTGAGGTGGTTTAGCTGATGGATTTTTGAATGTATTCCCTGGTGCATGAAGAATACATTTCACTGAGCGACTTGCGGATAGACCAGTATATTTACTTCCATTTTGAGCATATGTTACTCGTCCATTTGCTGAAGCATTTTGTTCTACTGCATAGATAATCCCTTTTTCCACATCGGTATAATCTACTACTGCTACATGTCCATACTCATTCCAACTATTGCCATATTCAATCACTAAATCTCCCGGTACTGGAATATAATTGGAGCCTGGATTATATCTTATCAAACCAGGCGAGCCTTCCGGGATATACTGTGCTCCGCCATTTCCTGCTGCATAAACTCTCGGCCATCCTTTTCTAGGATATAATCTTTGTTGCGGCAACTCGACACATTGGTAATAAGTTTCAAAATTTCCGCCATTTGAATAAACATCTTCTCCTTTTCCTTGTAACCATTGACTTCCTGAAATTAAAACGCTTCCTTCTACTGCCAATATTTTACGCCTCTTTTCTTTTTATTATTCTCAAAAAATGTTTCGAAGCTTCTAAAACTATTTATTGATTATCTAAATTATAGTAAAGTTTGTTTGTCTCAATCGTTCACTTTCCTTTCTTGACTCTGTCAAAATTCTATCGCATTTATTTCTTTGTTATAGCTAAAAAAACAAGATTGATTTTGACAATAACATCAATATCAATCTTGTTTTCTTTATTTTAAGAACGGTATTTTTTTTACTTTTGATAAACAACCTCAAAAAGCTCATATACAAGCAACAAATCCTCAGTAAATGTCATCTGGTATTCCTGCAGCTCTCGTTCAAAATACGGCCGATGTACACTGCGCCAATAGGCCAAGTTCCGATCTCCTTCCCCTTCAAGGTATCCATGAACTTCCGATACCTGTGAATAAGGTAAAATATCTACAACCTGCGTGCAGATAATCGCTTGGGCTTGATCCGCACCATCCAAAAGTACGCTGTAAGAACCGACCTGCGGCAATGGCTCCTGCTCTAATTCATAAAAAAGATGTAACGATGAGGTGCCGGTTTTTTCACCTCTTAAAACGAGAGCCAATAATTCATCTGCCATTTCAGAGGAATGACCGAAAGACCACGCTTCATACTCATCGTGCGTGATTCCTGTTGCTTTTTTAAATTGCATCCACAGTGCCTGTGCAGAAGGATTCATGGTCATTGGATTCTCACTTTCTTTAGATATCTTTTGGTACATAAAAGCTGCGGTTATCCATGCCAAAAATTCGATCTGTATATTCTCCCGGTTCAGTTTGACGTACCGACCCCAGCATCATTTGGATAGAAGCATCCATATTATCAATTTGATGTAAAACTTCTGCTTCCATAATGCGCGGACGTACCGGCGAACCATATTCCAACAGCCCATGATGTGCTAAAACCATATGTCGCAAAATCACTACATCCTCGCTGTTCTCATCAATTTTCAGCGCAAGACAAGCCTTGGTGATTTCTTCATCGACCAACACTAAATGTCCCACCAAATTTCCAACTAAGGTATATTCTGTAGTCATTGCACCTGAGAGCTCCTTCACCTTACCTAAATCATGTAAAATAATGCCGGAATAAAGCAGCGCAGCGTTTAGCTCCTCATACTCCTTACAAATCGCTTTACCTAAACGCAGCATTGAAACGGTATGATACGCTAAGCCATTCGCAAAAGCATGATGATTTCGCTTAGCAGCCGGATAGTCAAAAAATTCCTTTTGGTACTGTGTCAGTAAGTAGCGCACAATGCGTTGCCAGTGAGCGTTCGTAATTTCAAAAATGGTTTGATTAATTTCTTCCATCATATCCTCACGCTTTAATGGCGCGCGCTCCATATACAAGGTTGGCTGACTTGGCTCTTCCGGACGAGCTAAGCGCATATGAATAATTTTCACTTGCGGATTGCCCTGATAGACTTCCCGTTTACCGTTTAATAAAACCACGTTGCCGGCTGTGAAGCGGCTGATTTCATCTTCGGAAGCATCCCAATATTTCCCATCAATCGTACCTGATGTGTCCTGAAAGGTAAACGCAATAAATTTTTTCCCGTTTTTTGCCATCCGGACATCCGCATTTTTGATCAAAAGAAACAATTCAAAGGTTTCATCTAAGGTTAATTCACGGATCTTTTTCATATTTCCACTCCTTTTAATTCTATAATAGGCTGTTGCAGCTCTTGATAATAGCTTACCATTTCTCGGTCAGAAGAAAAACAAATGACTTGCTGATGTTTGGAAAAAATAGTTAGCAGCTGTGCCAGCTGTTTCTTTCTACGGCTATCATAATGCAGCCAGCCATCGTCAATAATGATCGGACAAAGACTGCGCTCCTGCAAATATAAAAAGGCAAAACGCAAGGCCATAATCACTTGATCTTTCGTTCCTGTGGACAGCTCATGCAGCATAAAGCGCTGCTGATCTTTGCGGACCACAATTAATTGGCCTTCCTCCAGCTCAACTGTTCTATAAGCCGATTCAGTCAATAAACGAAAATAATCAGCTGCTTTTTTTAATAAATTCGGTAATTGCTGCTCAGACAATTCTGTTAAAAGATCCATTAAAAGCTGCCCAGCCAGTTGATTACCAGCCCATTCGACGGCCAGCTCTTCGATCTCAGCTTTCAGCATGGCTTGTTCCTGGTACAATTCATCTAATGTACCATCTGTCAGCATTTGCTTGCGTTGAAAAAGTAATTTCTGTTCAGAATGCTGCAGCTGCTGAATCTGGTTAGCTAATTCCTGTACGCTTTTCGTAAGCTGCTCTTGTTTTTCAGGCAGCTCGCCTGCCTGTGTCTGCTCATCATAAAGTCCTGCTAACATCGTCTGCAATTCCGTCTTACGCTTTTGTGCCTGGACAGCCGCTTGATTTTTCTGCAGCTTCTCAGGAATTTCGGCAATTGCAGTCAATCCAAAACGTTGCAGCAGCGGACGTGCTGTTTCAAGTACAGCCTGTTGCTTTTCTTTTAACTCCCGCATGGTTTGACGCGTATACGCATCGGCTTGATGCTCTTGGGTAAAGCGAATCTTTTCCATCTGATCGGCAAATTTATAAATGATTGCCATTCTTTCTTTTAACGGCTTGCTGTGAAGCGGTAAGTGTAGTGCAAGCGGCTCCGTCTGCTCGACAATGGCAGCGACACGTGCCTGATCTGCTTTTAATTGTTGTTCCAGCTCTTGGTTGGTGTTTAATAGAAGCAAGTAGCGAGTAATATCCTGACGATGCGTCAGCCAATAATCTACCCGATCCATGCGACCTAAATGATGCGCTTTGACCTTTTCAGCAATCAACTGCGTCCATTCGCTTTCCTCTGCAGCTATTTCTTTAAGTGTTTTTTCTGTTTGCAGCATCTGATCATTTAAATAATCCAACTGCGACAGCTTTTCCTGCCATTGACGTTTTTCATTTTCATAAGAATTTTTTGGCTGTGAAAATAGTGGCAATACTCCTACAAATAGGAATAAAATACCAACAAGCAAACTGCCGTAACGGAGCAGTCCTGAAAATAAGAAGGCCGCCAAAATAACTACCAGCGCTACCCCGCAAAATACAAGATTGACCCTTTTGTCTTTTCGTTGTGAATGCTTGTTGAACATTTCTTTATTCAGCGTTTCAAAAGTACTTAGATTTTCCTCTCGGACTGCAAGCTCTTCTTGAAGCATCCGCAAATCCGTCTGTGCTTTTTGCTTACGTACAGCTCGTTCCGTCATTACTTCATGCAGTCTCGCAACTTCCTCTTCTTCAAACGGTAGTTGCGGCGGCTGATCCGCCTGAAAGCCCCATTGCCTTTCCAAAGGCAACATTTCCTGAATATTTTGTTGAAGAGAATGATTCATCCAAGCTACTTCTTCCAACAGCTTATCAATCGCGTAACGTTGATCCAGCAATTGTTGTATCAAGGCTTCTTCCTGTAGATAAAAATGATATGCCTCTTGCTGCTCAACAGTATCATCAGGTACAACTAGCGTGTGATTTAGCCGCGTCAGCTCTTCTCCAATAAAACGATGCTGTTGATAAATTGCTAAAAGCTGCTCCTCTGCTTGTTGGTCCAGTCCTGACTGTACCGAATTTGTGCCTAAATGCTGGAGCTCGTGATAGAGCGGCAAATTCATTATCTGTTTTTCAACGAAGGACAACTGCTCTTTGCCTTTCATTAGCATCTGCTGTTTTTCTGTAAGCTGGGTTTGGGTTTGGCTCAACTCGTCCATTAGCTTTTTAAATGACTGTTCCTGCTGTTCCTTTTCATTGATCTTTAGCTGTAGCTTTTGATAATCTAGCAGCTTTTGGTTCAGCGGAGGTTGACTGCCTTTGCCTTTATACAGCATCTGACTTTGTTTAAAATAGGCTTCTCTGCTTAACAGCAACTGTTGACTGCCGGAAAGCCCTAAGGAAAGCAAAGCTGTTTGTAACTCCTCCTCGTTTAATTGATCAATTTGACTTAATTGCTCCTGTTGAAAGGTAAAAACGGATTGAAACAGCTCTCTAGTCAACGGATAAAGCATTTTTTTCAAGGTCTGCTCGTCACCAATTTGCCCATCAAAGTAGACCTTCGCCTGTCCTTTGTTTTGTCCCTTAAATCGCTCTACCTGTACTTCACCAAAGGTTGGATGCTGAAACCATAAACGACCGCCGTAGGCTGCACCGTTTTTCGGCTGATAATCTTTTTTTCGCTTTCCTTTTGGCGGAAAACCAAACAGCATGGCTTGAATAAACTGATAAATTGTTGATTTGCCAGCTTCATTCGCTCCAAAAAGTAATTGGTTTCCTTGCCGAAAATCAATTGTCTGCTGCTGCCATTTACCAAATCCCACGATTTCGATTGCTGTGAGTTTCATCATTGCCCCTCCTGAATAACAAACTCTTCATTGATCATGCGATCTGCCTGTTGTACACAGCGGCTGCGCCATTCATCATTGACCTGCACAGCAGCCGTAAACAACGGATTTTGCAACAGCTCATCCAAGGTAGTTGAAAAAATATCCGGCTGCAGGTAAATCATTTCCAGCTGTTTTAATAAAGCCGGCGCCGCCTTGATTTGTGTTTTTTGATTTTGATTTTCATCTGTCAGTGTTAGCGTGTGTAAATAGGTCTGCTGTGTGATCGTTAAAAGCTTCGACTGCAAGTACTGCAAAAGCTCGCCGCTTTCATAGCTTAGGCGAAACTCTTCCCCTAAATGATCTGTATTAGTCAACTGTAATTCCGTCAATACCAATGAAGCTGAACGCGTATTAGCAGCTAAATATTCCACTAACTGCTGCAAAACCGCTTGCTGAGTTGGTATCTTTTCAAGGGAGTATTCTTCATAGTGCCAGACAATTTCAGCAACTGCTTCAAAGCTGACGGCAGCATGCCCATTTTCGATATTAACTAAGGCAACGCCTTGTACGGCACGTTCCTTTTTCGTGTGTCCCTGTGGAGTTCCCGGATAAACAATCAAAGGCTCTGCACTGATGATCTGCGGCTGGTGTATATGTCCTAAAGCCCAGTAGTCATAGCCTTTATTCTTCATTTCCTGTAGCGAAAACGGTGCATAATTTTGCTGTCCACTGTTCGTTGTATCGCCATGATAAATGCCAATATGAATATCTACGGTAGGATCCTTCGCTGGAAAATCAGCCAGCTTGTTTTGGTTGATCCACGCCTGTTCGTAACTAAAACCAGAAACCGCAATTTTTTCATGATTTTTAGTCATAAAATAATGCGTCTCCACTTGTTCCCGGCGAAATAAATGCATGTTTTTAGGAAAATCAAACCAATATCTAGCTTCTATATAATAATCATGATTACCAAATGTCATTAAAACAGGAATATCCGCTTGCTCCAAGCGCTTCATTTCATCAATGAAATACGCCTGTGTACGAATGGAGGTCCTGCTTTGATGAAAGGTATCTCCAGCAAATATCACTGCATCGACTTGATTATGCAGCGCAATTTCAACAATTGCTTTCAGCACATTAGGATTAGCTTTTTGCAATGTTTCAGAAAATTCACTTGGTATACTTCTAAGACCTTCGAATGCCCGATCCAGATGTAGATCTGCCGTATGCAATATCTTCATTTGCTACTCCTTTATGTCTTCATTTATTTAGTTAATCATATCATTTTATTCAGCATTGGTCAGTAATAATATACGAAAATTTGTTCGTTTTTCATTTTTTTATAAAAAGAAAGAAGCCACTGCCACTTCTTTCTCATTAGGGATCAGTCACTTCTTTTTTTCTATTCTATTGTCAAATCAATTTGCACAATTTCACTTTGGGTACCGATGCGCAGTGGCGGTCCCCACGTGCCTACACCGGAAGAAACAATCACCTGAGGACTAGCTGAATCTTTCCGATAATAACCATAATCTACTGTGAAATACGCTCGTGTAACTAAGCTAAAGGGAAAAATTTGTCCCTTGTGCGTGTGTCCAGCAAGAATCAGCATCGCTGGATCATCATATTCATCAATGGTGGATGGCTGATGATCTAAAACAATTTTCGGCAGCCGCGTATCCAAATGCTGCAGCTTCTTCTTCAGCTCTTTTCGCCGGCCTCCCTGAGCTCCTATCGGCTGAGTATCTTTCCTGCCGGCAACAATTAAGGATTGTCCTACAACCGTCAGCTCATCTTCCAATAACATAATATCGGAAGATTCCACCAGCTCTTTCATCTTTTGGAAGGTTGAACCTGCGTCATGATTGCCCCAACACATATATGTTCCGTATGTCGAAGAAAGCCGGTTAAATTGTTTTTTGATTTGTTCCGGTTGTTGCAGCGCCTGAAAATTTCCGTCAAACAAGTCGCCGGAAATAAAAACCACATCCGGTTTCAGTGCATTAATTTTCGTTACGATTTTAGTCAGCTTCTTTGCATCATTCACATAGCCTAAATGAACATCACTAATCAAAACAGCCTTTAGCTTTTGTGTTGCATTCGAGTCGGAAGCAAGTGTCACTTGGTACTTTTTGACTCTAAGCTGTTGTGCCTGCCACGAGCCATAGCCGAATAATATCAGCACCACTGCAATAGCCATTAACCAGCTACCTAAAGTGAACTGCGCACAAAGCAGTGTCAGTTTGCCCGCAATTTTTAAAAATAGCTCCGTTAAACCAAAAACCACTAAAGCAAGCAGCCAAAGCGACAGCCAATAGCTCCCGATTTTCCCGATAATACCACTCACATTCATTTCAGCTAATAAGAGCGCAGCCATCGATGCTAACGTACATAAGCCGACAATCAGCCATACCGCGCCATCCAGCTTAACCGACGTTAGCTGACTCAAAACAAAAATAACTTTTCTGCCAATATAAAAATTACCAAGACAAAACAACCCGGCAATCAGTAAAAATACGAATTTACTCACCCTTTTTCCCTACCCTTTTCCCAAGAATTGTACCAAATGTAACCAGCGTTTCTAATTGCCTGACAGTATTTTCCTCAATGACCGGATTGAGTGCAATTTGGTTTTCCTGAAACAACAGAATGACCGTTGAACCGCCAAATTCAAACCAGCCCTTTTTCTCAAAACGACTACAAGTGCCATTAGTTTTAAGGTTTTTGATCTTACCGACCATGAGTGCGCCAACCTCGATTTGAGCAATTTGACCGAAATTTTTCGTAGCAATAATGGTTACTTCACGCGCATTCGTCGAAAAAACCGGCTCATTATGTACCGCAATCGGCTGTACCGTGTGAAAAACACCGGCTATTTCCCGATGCTCAAGAATGGTTCCTTCATCAATAAAATAATAATGATGATAATCATTCGGCGTTAAACGAAAAATAACTGCTGTACCGCCATGCCATTTTTCAGCCAGTTCGTTACTATCAAGTAATTCTGAAAGTGCGTATGCAGAATGCTTAATATGAAATATACTTTCTTCATTAATTGCATAAGCAGATACCTTCCCATCGCAGGGAGCAGCTAAGAGCGTCTCATTGCTTGACAAGGGCCGCGCTGCTTTCTTAATTTCCCGCATAAAAAAGTGATTGAATGAGCCATACGTTACAGGCTCATACTCCTTCAGATCAAGCTGATGCTTTTTTATGAAGGGTTGAATCAAGCCTTTTGACCCTCTGCTATTTAGAAACCAGCCTGTCAACTTAGTTACAGGCGCTTGAATCAGCCCTTTTAATAAGAAGCGTCCTAACAGATTCTTATATAAAAAAACTAACAATCGGCTCTCTGCTTCCTTCACTGGTATTGTCTTAAATTGTTCTTCCATCTTTTTCACTTAGACCCTTCAACGAATAATAAAAGCTAACACAGCACCGATAAATGCGCCAAAAATCAATTTTCTTGGATCAACTTTTTTGATTTTCACCTTTGAAATAAACAAAAAGCCTACTATCAGCAATGTCAGCGGATAAATAAGTGAAATAGCAATATGAAGCCGGCCAGCAATAAAAAATAATAATGGAATAATTGCAGCACTGCTGGTCACAGGCAAGCCTTCATAATACTCCCGACAGCCATCAGAATGTTCTTTTCGTTCCATTTCAGTCACATTATAATGGGCTAAACGAATTAACGCAGCCAGAATATAAAACACAAACAAAGGCAAATAAATCCCCTGCGTTAAACCAGAAGCATACCCTAAAACAGTAGGAAAAATCCCAAAGCTAACCAAATCTGCCAAGGAATCAATCTGAATCCCATAGTTCATTTCACTTTTCGTGCGCTTCTTAAAGCTCGCTACAAACCCATCAAACATATCACAAATCCCAGAAAGTACTAAACAAAAGATCGCTTCACTTATATGCTGGGTCAAGGCTAAATACATACCAATAACGGAAAAAACCGCATTTCCATAGGTCAGTATTACCGTGTAATCATAAATACCAATCATAATTTTTTCCCCAATCCTTTTTTCATTTAGTATTACTATATCATTAAAATAATTAGAGGTGGATGATTTTTTAAGTTTTTTTCAGCTTTTATGACAAAAATAAATAGCATGACCTGTAAAAAAGAAAAAAGATGAACGGAACAAAACTAAAAAACAGTTTTGTCCCGCCCACCACTTGTGAATAAACGGTGGCCAAAAGTCAGGTTCTTCGGCAATTTCATAAAATCCGATCAATATAAAAAACATATTGGTCGTCTTTTACTCCAATTGCTCGAACCTAAACGACTTTTGGCTCAACCTCCTCTTACTTAAACTTTGCTTGATTCCACTAATTTTAGTCGTTATACAAATCGCGAATAGGTGTCATGATGATGCGATTTAAATCATTTACGATCAAGCTAAAGGCTTGTTCTTTTTGCATCAATTCATTGATTACTTCTTCTTTTTGGACTTCAGTTGCAATACTTTGCGCTTTTTGAGCATCTTCTTCTGAAAATTCTTCTCCGCGCATTTGTTTTTCTTGTAATCCTTGTTGGAAGGTTTGGAATTCTTTAAATAATGTGTAGGCTTTTTCGTCTGCTTTCACATTTTCATAAGCAGCTTCCAACGCTTTAAACTCTGCTAATTCACGAATTTCACGTTCTACTTGATTGGCTGTATCATAAATATTGCTCACTGGATTCCCTCATTTCTATAAATTCTTCTCTTTGATTGTACCATTCTTTGAAAGGTTTTCAAACCGATTATTCTCCGGTCAGCTCACCAAAGATATTTTTAATCCCTTGTTTCGCTTTATCCCAGCCTTCTTTGATTTTGCCGCCAATATCCTTGGCTCCTTCTTTGACTTGTCCGCCAATTTCTTTCACACTATCCTTCCAGGCATCGTCGTCATCATTTGCCGAAGATACTTCGTCCGCTGCTACCACCTGTCCACCTGTCGCATAGGCATCCGCTACTGTGAATGGTGTTTGCGCTGTATTCGCCAAAATACCTTGCGCTTCACTACTAAAGACAGTCGAAGCATGCGTGGCACTGCTTCCCTGCAAATAATGGCTTTCACTGGTTTGCTCAAAGCCCAGCCAAGTGGCCATTACTACATCTGGGGTGTAACCTACGACCCACTGGTCATTGGTTTTATTCGTATCAAAGTTCGTTTCTGTTGTTCCTGTTTTGCCGGCCATAACATAGCCAGCAGGATCAGCATTCATTCCTGTTCCAGAGCTGAATACGCCTAACAGCATACTTGTCATTTGATCCGCAACATCTTTTGTAATGATTTGTTTTCTCTTTTGATCCGTATTATCTACAATCACTGCGCCGGTAGAATCAACAATTTTCGTAATTAAATGGGCTTTAGTATGGTAGCCACCTGTCGCAAAAGGACTATAAGCATTGGCCATGGTTAAAGGCGACACGCCGGTTTTTAAACCGCCCAAAGCTAAGCCGTAATACTTATCCTCCTGTGCTAATGGAATCCCGAATTTTTCAGTCTTTTCAAAGCCCTTGTCCAGCCCTATCTTGTGCAAGGTCCAAACTGCCGGCAGATTTAAGCTTTCACTCAACGCCTGATACATTGGTACTTGTTCACTATAAGTACGACTGTAGTTTTCAGCCGGGTAATAGCTTTGCGGCTTGTCTTCTAAAATATCACTTGGTTTCATCCCAGCTTCCAGCGCCGGTGTATAAACGGAAATCGGTTTTAAAGAAGAACCCGGCGAACGTTTTGTTTGTGTCGCAAAGTTAAAGCCGCGATAAACGTGCTCGCCGCGACCACCCACAACAGCTTGAACTCCGCCTGTTTTAGGATTAAGCGCCACCGAACCACTTTGAACCATTGCACCATCTTCGGCATTTGGCGGAAATAATGCATCGTTGCTGTAGGTTTGTTCCATCACTTGCTGATAATTTTGATTCAAGGCTGTATAGATTTTGAAGCCTTTATTCAAAAGATCTTCTTCCTTCAAGCCATGCTCGTTGACAGCTTCATCAATAACCGCATCAAAATAATAAGGATATCTGTAATCTGAATTTTCATCAGAATAATTGTCGTTTAACGTGATAGCAGTTGCTTCCTCCGCATCCGCCTGAGCCTGCGACAGCTTGTTATTGTCTACCATCAACTGTAAAACCGTATTACGGCGATTAATCGCATTTTCCATATAATCGATCGGATTATAAATCCCCGGTCCTTTTAGCATTCCGACTAATGTGGCCGCCTGCCCGACACTAAGCTCACTGGCGCTCACGCCAAAATATTTATGAGAGGCATCTTCAATGCCCCAGACACCATTACCAAAATAAGAATTATTCAAATACATTTCTAGAATTTGCTGTTTATTGTATTTCTTTTCGATCTCAATCGCTAAAAACAGCTCACGTGCTTTACGAGTCATCGTTTGTTCCTGCGTCAAATACGCATTTTTAGCTAATTGCTGTGTAATGGTACTTCCACCGCCGCCTCCGCCGATTTTGCCGAAGGTTAGCTTACCAATGACCGCACGAGCCAAGCCTTTGATATCATAGCCATGGTGCGTTTCAAAGTTCCGATCCTCGGTTGAAATCAATGCATCCGTTACAAAGGGTGAAACCTGGTCAATAGTTACCACTGTTCCTTTTTGCCCGAAAAGCTTCCCAGCTTCATTTCCCTGATCGTCATAAATAACCGTGGATTCCTCCAGCCCTTTTTTCAACGCGCCGACATTCGCCGATTTAGCTAAGGTAAATAAATAGATACTAGCAACTAAAACCGTAACTAAACCTAACAGTAAAATGATTTTGTTTACTTGATATTTTTTCCAGATGCGTTTTCTCCAATGATGAAGGCGAATCAGATATGGCTTGATCCAAGTCCAAAAGGTTTTAAGACCAGCCTTAATTTTTCCTATAATAGTTTTAACGTCCATAGTGCTCCCTCTTATATAAATGTTTCTAAGTTATTTTAACATAGTTCTACTTCTTTATTCATCCGGCTTTAGCAGGATAAACGAAAACCCCAGTAACTTGTTTTGCTTATTTTAGCATGTTTTCCTTTTGAAATTATGTAGAAAAGCTTAAGAATCTATCAAGAAAAGGCGATTTAATGCATATTTTTTTGATTATTCATTTTGTTTTAAAAAAACAATAGCACCGACAGAAAAAACTGCTGTCGAATACTATTGTATTAAAAATTAGATATTCTTTGTTCTTCTATGTTTCCAGATCACTAGGCAGCTGAAAATACCCAACAAACCGATCCCCATAACAGATAGACGTTGATTGTTCTGCTGTTTTTCTCCTGTTTTAGGGAAAGACAGCTTTGTTGCTGAGGATTTTTGAGGCAGTGACTTATCCTGCGATTCTGAAGCTATTTGCGGCTGTAAACTAGTCGAATTTGCTTCTTCTTTTTGAGCTGTTTCTTTTTCAGTTGTTGATTGAGTCGGTACACCCGGTATTTCATTTGTCGGCGGTACAATGTGCGGCTTCACCGATTTTTTATATACATAAACCACAGTTTGGGCTTGGTCGGTAAATTTGCCGGCTGCTGCTCCTTGGATTTCTTTTAGAGTATAGCCAGGGATTGCTTCTTCCACACTTGTGTAAGGAGCACCGATATTTCCCTTTAACGTTTTGGGTGAAGCCAGCTCTATTCCAGCTTCGTCTACATATTTAACTGTGACGTCTGCCCCTGCAACCGGATCCTTGCTATACACATAAATCACTGTTTGGGCTTGGTCGGTAAATTTACCAGCTACTGCTCCTTGGATTTCTTTCAGCGTATAACCAGGAATCGTTTCTTCCTCACTTGTGTAAGGAGCGCCGATATTTCCCTTTAACGTTTTGGGTGAAGCCAGCTCTATTCCAGCTTCGTCTACATATTTAACTGTGACATCTGCTCCTGGCACTGGATCTTTACTATACACATAAACCACAGTTTGGGCTTGATCGGTAAATTTGCCGGTTGCAGCTCCTTGGATTTCTTTCAGCGTATAACCAGGAATCGTTTCTTCCTCACTTGTATACAGATCACCAACATTTCCACTTAACGTTTTAGGTGAAACCAACTCTGTTCCGGATTCGTCAACATACTTAACTGTGACATCCGCTCCAGCAATTAAAGGCACAGAAACCTTTATTGTAGCATCACCGGTTAATCGTCCTGCATGATTAATGCTTCTGTCCACGAAACTGTATTTAATGAGATAAGTGTTTCCCGGTTGTAGATCATGGCCAACGAATTGCCCATTTTCCAAAGTAAAATGATCGTTCACAGTTATATTGGCAATTGCAACCTGATTTCCGTCAACACCAATGATTCTGATTGGTTCAACCGTTGTTTCACCGGGAGCAAGTGTTACTTCTTTTGAAAGTGTTTGTCCGATAAAATTATACTGTTTTCTTTTCGAAGAATTATAATAATTCAAACTAGCACTGACATCACTAATGTGATTTCCGCCAAAAACCATTCCGGTTAAATTCGGCAGCGTACTGGCAAAATCCATACTAGTAATATTGGTGCTGCCCATTGAAATATAAGTAAGCTGAGTCAATTGACTGATTAAGTTTAGATCATCTAAATTTAAAAAATCGACATAATAAGCATATAATTCAGAAATTCCTGTCAAATACTGCAAGCCTTCCAGACTGGTAAATTGTGTTCTGTTCGCTGTGTTAAAATCTAAACGAAAAGTTCCGCGAATAGAGGCCAGCTCCTGTTTAGTAGGTGTATAGGTTTCCCAATCGGTACTGTGGCCTAGCTTCGTATTAATCAGCTTACGCAGCGTCTCATCAGGAATAGACACCAGCTCTGCTCTGGGTTGTACTGAAATTTCTTCATTATTGGTAACTGCAGCTGGTACTTCACTATTTTGTGGTGAGGCTTCAACAGGCCTGCCAGTTTGTACTTCTGATGTTGTTGATTCAGTTTCAGTCGTTGTTTCTGTAGACACCGTAGCAGCGGAGTTCAGCTCTGCCTCTGGGCTGTCGGATGAGGAGACTGCTGTTAATTCTGCGACTGGTTCATGTTTTACAATTTCCTCTGCGTGTGTGATAAGCGGAAATAGTTGTAGCGATAGCATGGCACTAACGATCGCTACACTTATTGTTTTTTTCATCTATATTCTCCTTATGTTCAACAAATAACTCTCTTTAAAAAAATATTTTTTAGATAAAATATATCACAAAATCATTATTATAATCAACGAATTTTTACAATTATGAAAAATTTATACATTTAAAAAAATATAATATGAAACTATTTTCTAAATAGACCTATCTACGATTAATAAATACATTTCTATTTCTTCCTATGATAAACTAAAATCGAAACCACAAAGAAAACGTTTTCTTGTTTTGGTAAATAAAATTGTTTTATAGAAAAGAGGGAACTTATGTTAAAAAAAAGACATTATTTACTTGCAGTTATCGGGATACTAATGGGTATTGTCCTTACACCGATACACACTCATGCCGCTGAAGACAATTCAAAAGAGCCAATCATGATGGCATACTATAGAACTTGGCGGGATGTAACTATGCCGCATGATGCCAACTCAAGCTTGCCTGATCGAAATGTCACAGCGATGACGGATATCCCTGAAGGTGTGGATATTGTCTCCGTTTTTCACTATGTAAAATCCGGTACCGATCAGCAAAAATTTTGGGATACACTAAAAAACACCTATGTTCCTACACTTCATGCCAGAGGAACAAAGGTAATTCGAACAATTGATGTCCGTGAAATTTGGCAAGTTCCGCATACTGGTAACGCACCTACTACCGCAGAATATGAACAATATGCACAACAATTAATCGACACCTATCTCACACCACGGGGATTAGACGGGTTAGATATTGATATGGAATCAACCTTAACGACACAGCAGGAAGAAATGGCTGTTGGAACCTTTAAAGCCTTAGCGAAAAAATTAGGTCCTACTTCAAACACGGGAAAACTTCTCATTTATGATACAAATAAGGATAACCATTCATTGTTTAAAAAAGTAGCACCTTACTGTGACTACTTATTTTTACAAGCATACGGCCGTTCCACTGCTATGTTGGATCAAACTTGGGCAACCTATCGCACGACAATCAGCCCACAACAGTTTCTACCGGGCATTTCTTTCCCAGAAGAACAGGATCGGAATCGTTGGGATGATACGATCGAACCTTACGAAACAAGTCATGCTTACGCGTTTGCTAACTGGCAGCCGCAGAATGGCTCTAAAGGCGGCATGTTTGTTTACGCGATTGATCGTGATGGTAAACAATTCGGTGATGATACGATTACAAAAACTGATTTTAGCTGGACAAAACGCTTAATCGAAACATTAAAACAAAAGTAAACAGACTTTAACGATTGCTTTAGAAAAGATTTACATTTTCAAAAAACTTTATACACAAAAAATTCACATTTCACTTGTATTATATATTTATACCAACAAACAACCCTAACAAAACACTTTTTCATTTTTAACTCCTTTCCCGTCCTTCCCCAAAGGGCGGGTATTTTTTTATGCCAAATTTTGTTACACTAGAAAAAAGAAGCCTTCACATTCAGAAAAACTAAAATTTACGATATAAAGGTGGCATTACCTATGGAACTATCTATCCAAATTCCTCAACAATTTCAGGAGCAAACTATTCGAGAATTACTGGAGCAGGAATGGCTGGTTCCCCGCAAGGTTCGGCATTTTTTGCGCACACGAAAGAATGTGTCTATCAACGGTGAACCTGCGCTTTTTCATTTTGTGGTAAAAGCAGGAGATGTTGTTACACTGCGTTTTGAAGAAGAAGATTATCCCGTACCAGCTACGCGGTGCGGCGATGCAAAATATGTAGAAGTATTATTCGAAGATGAGCAGCTGATTATTGTAAACAAGCCAACCGGCATGAAAACTCATCCGAACCAGCCGGATGAATGCGATACACTGCTGAACCATTTAGCCGCCTATTTAGCGCCGAAGCAGCAACTGCCGTATGTCGTCCATCGCTTGGACAAGGAAACCAGCGGCGCTATTTTATTTGCGAAAAATCCCTTTGTCCTGCCGATTTTAGGACGTATGCTGGAAAATAAACAAATCTATCGTCGCTATCAGGCAATCGTTGCAGGTGATCTGTCTAAAAAGCAATTCACCATTAATAAAAAAATCGGGCGTGATCGCCATGACCGACGGAAGCGCATTATTGATGAACGAAAGGGCGATACCGCAATTACTCATGTACAAACAGCTGAGGTTCAGATGACGCATCAAACAGCTGTTTATTGCGTGCTTGAAACGGGCCGTACACATCAAATAAGAGTTCATCTAGCCAGCCTGGGACATCCAATCTTAGGGGATCCTTTGTATCATTCTAAGCCTAAAGGAAGACTACAGCTACATGCCCTTGAGTTGCATCTGCTTCATCCTTTCACAAAAGAAAGCATTGTCGCCACTGCTACACCAGGACTTTGGTAAAAAAGGTTGACCAAACGTCGCTTCGGCTCGAGCAATTGGAGTAAAAGACAACAAATGCGCTTTTGGCATTGACGGATTTTATGAAATTGCCGAAGAACCTGACTTCTGGTCACCGTATATTCAAGGTTGAACCATAAGTCGTTTTGGCTCGAGCAATTGGAGTAAAAGACGACAAATGCGCTTTTGGCATTGACGGATTTTATGAAATTGCCGAAGAACCTGACTTCTGGTCACCGTATATTCAAGGTTGAACCATAAGTCGTTTTAGCTCGAGCAATTGGAGTAAAAGACGACAAATGCGCTTTTCGCATTGGCGGATTTTATGAAATTGCCGAAGAGCCTGACTTTTGGTCACCGTATATTCATAAGAAGAGAGGGAAACAAAACTAAAAACAATTTTGTCTCCCTCTCTTTTTCATTACTGCAGTACCTTTTCTAATTGTGTAACATCCACATCCTGATAATTATCAAAAAAGCCGGCCAATTCTTTGAAAACCATTTGATTCATGCCCAATACGTCATTTTCTACCTGTAGCACCAGTAAAGGCTCATGTAAGCTCATTCGTAATAAGAACCAGCCGTTGCCGAGATTCCCGTTTACATTAGCTCTTAGTCCTTCATGGTTTTCAGGATCGACAGCCATGTAGGGATGCTTAGCAACAAAAGTAACTAAATCCTGAATTATCTGTTCACCATATGTTCGCACATCCTGAGCCAACAGCTTGAAGCGCAGTTCTTGGGTTTCTGCCGGCTGCTTTAAAGAACGAATCAGATCGCCAATCGCCAAATTCTCTTTTTTTAGACGTGGCAAAAGCATTAAGATTTTAGCAATCACGTACGCACCATCATCTAAAAAGTAATTTTCTTTAAACGCCGCATGACCACTCGTTTCAATCGCAAGTGGTGTATTGATTCCCTGCTCGTTTAGTTCAATCATTTTATTAATCACATTACGATAACCGGAAATATACCGCACTTGTTTACCGCCTTTAGCTTCGATAAACGCTTTCAAATGACTGGAGGTCGGCGAATTCGTTACGATGCTGCTCCCCGGTTCTTTTTCTAAAACAATCGTAGCTAAAACCGCAATCAAGTTATTACGATTAATGACTTCACCGGAAGCATCCACCACTGCGGAACGATCCACATCCGTATCAAAAATAATCCCTAAGTCAGCCTTGTTTTGTAAGACAGCCTGTTGGATACTAGCCATTGCTTCTTTATTATCAGGATTTGGAATATGATTCGGAAACATCCCATCCGGCTCTAAAAATTGTGACCCGGTAATCGTCGCACCAAGCTTACTCAACACACTTTCTGCAAAAAAGCCGCCGGCGCCATTCCCTGCATCTACGATAATATGATAGCCTGCTAACGGCTTCGCTGCTTCTGTCCCTATCCCTTGTCGAATCTTATCTGTCAAATCAGCCGCATAGTCACTTAAAATATCCGCCTTAACTACAGTACCTGTCGCTTCAACTATCGGTTGTTCCGTATGTGCCAGTATATAAGCAATATCGGACTTTTCCGCTCCACCAGTTTTAGTGAATAGTTTCAAACCGTTAAAATAATAGGGTAAATGACTGGCGGTAATCATAATCGCTGCATCACAATCATATTGTGGAAACTGCGTTGTCATAAACATCGCCGGAGTTGTCGCCAGTCCAAAATCTATAACCTGAACCTTTTGCTTCAAAAAGCTGTCAATCAAGGCTTGCTTTAATGTATCTGCAGAAATCCGACTATCATGGCCAATCCCGATTTTCAACTGTCCCGCCGTGAGCTTTTCCTGCAGCTGCTTTTCATTACATAACCACCGAACCATCCCAACAGCAATTCTCCCAACGGCTTCCGCTGTTAGGTTGACCTTTTGACCTTCATACGCCACCGCAATTCCTCGAATATCCGATCCATTCTGTAACGCTTTCATTTCCATATAAACAAAACTCCCCTTTCTCAATTTTTAGTTATTGGTTATTTCATCATGGCTTCAAAATTAGTTACAACTGTTTTAGCTTCTTCTTCCGAACGGGCAATAATGATAATTGTATCTACACCGGCAACTGTTCCGGCGATTTCGTCATAACCAACCTCATCCAAAAAGTTCGTTACAACATCTGCTGCGCCCATATCTGTGTGAACGATGACCATAAACTGCACTCGTTCTACGCGAATCACAGAATCCTTGATTGATCCCTTCAGCTTTTCTTCACTGCTCGCTGCTTGATTTTGAGAAAAAATTGCATATTTTACCCGACCATCCGAACCATGCGTTTTAACGATACTCATTTCACGCACATCTCTTGAAACAGTCGCCTGCGTTGCCTTCACTCCGGATTGTTCAAGAAGTGCAATTAAATCATCCTGAGTCTCTATTTCATTTTCCATAATCAATTGCTTAATCAACCGCTGCCGATCTACTTTTTTCATGTCAACACTTCCCGTATTTAGTCATTTTCTATATTATAGCGAAAGTTATAAGAAAAAGCATTTCTTTTTGGTAAAAATTACTTTTTTATTAGAAAAGCGCAGGGAATCGTTTAACTCTGTTGAAAAATAGGACAGCGCGTTCGCGATGCTTTTTATCGCTAAGGCGATGTATCTTTTTTCCTAAGAGTTGACTCACTGCGCTGGATCATGAAAAGCGCAGAGAATCGTCCAACTCTGTTGAAAAATAGGACAGCGCGTTCGCGATGCTTTTTATCGCTAAGGCGAGGTATCTTTTTTCCTAAGAGTTGATTCACTGCGCTGGATCAGGAAAAGCGCAGAGAATCGTCTAACTCTGTTGAAAAATAGGACAGCGCATTCGCGATGTTTTTTATCGCTAAGGCGATGTATCTTTTTTCCTAAGAGTTGATTCACTGCGCTGGATCATGAAAAGCTCAGGGAATCGTTTAACTCTGTTGAAAAATAGGACAGCGCGTTCGCGATGCTCTTTATCGCTAAGGTGATGTATCTTTTTTCCTAAGAGTTGATTCACTGCGCTGGATCATGAAAAGCGCAGAGAATCGTCTAACTCTGTTGAAAAATAGGACAGCGCATTCGCGATGCTCTTTATCGCTAAGGCGATGTATCTTTTTTCCTAAGAGTTGATTCACTAAAAGCTTAGAGAATTGGTCAGCTTCTACAAGATCAAAAAAGTGTACAAAACAGCTTCAACTCTGTTTTATACACTTTAAAAATTATTTCTAATGATTATTTTTTCAGCATTTTATGTTTCACTAAATAATCATGTGCTACGACTGCTGCATCTTTTTGTTTTACATTCACTTCGTAGTTCATTTCACTCATTTCTTCTTCTGTGATTTTTCCAACCAAAGGCTGCAGTAATTCTTTTAATTCCGGATATTTTTCAAGGGTTTCAGCTTTTAACAAAGGTGCCCCCTGATATGGTGGAAACAGTCGCTTGTTATCCTTTAATATGACTAGGTCATACTGCTTCAACTCGCTATCCGTAGAATAAGCATCGACAACATTCACATCGCCGCTATTAATAGCTTGATAACGTAAGGAAGGCTCCATTGATTTTACGTCTAAATTTAAATTGTATAATTTTTGTAGCCCTTTATAGCCATCTTCCCGATCAATAAATTCAAGTGTAAAGCCGGCTTTTAACTGACTCTCTACTTTCTTCAGGTCTTGAATAGTTTTTAGATTATTTTCTTCTGCAAAGCTTCGTTTTACCGCAACTGCATAGGTATTTTCATAGCGCATCGGCTCTAAATAAGCCATATTTTCCTGTTTTTTGATTTGATCTCTGGCATACTCATAAACTTCCCGCGGGTCTTTAGAAGTATTTTTATTATCCTTTAAGAAGGTTTCCAAAACCGTACCGGTAAATTCTGGGTAAACATCAATTTCGCCTGATTTTAACGCATTAAATAAGAAGCTTGTTTTCCCGAAATTCGTTTTCAAATTCACGTGAATATCACTGTCTGCTTCAATCAGCTCTTTATACATATTAATCAGAATATCCGGTTCAGCGCCTAGTTTGCCGGCAATAGTAATTTCCTTTTGTTCTGCTTCTTGATGCGTATAAACAAAGGAACCCACCAATAATGCCAGTAAAATCATAAATGCCGCTAAAATCCGCCTTACATTGGCTTTTTCCAACAAATGAATGCCAAAATTAAATAGAACTGCCAACACTGCAGAAGAAATCGCACCGATCAAAATTAAATAAATATTGTTTCGGTCAATCCCTAATAAAATAAAGGTTCCTAAGCCGCCGGCACCGATTAACGCAGCTAGCGTTGCTGTCCCGATAATCATTACAGTTGCCGTCCGAATGCCCGAAATAATGTAGGGTAGCGCTAATTGCAGCTCAAATTTTATCAGCTTTTCTCGCTTATTTAGCCCAAAGGCTTCTGCTGCTTCTTCTAAAGAAGGATCAATTTCCGTTAAACCTGTATAAGTATTCTGTAAAATCGGAAACAGCGCATAGATCACCAAAGCTACAATGGCCGGCGGACTGCCAATCCCGATGATTGGAATCAATAAACCTAATAAGGCCAATGACGGAATTGTTTGAAAAATCCCTGTGACCTGCAAAACAGCTTCCGCCGCTTTTTTATAATTGGTCAGCAAAATCGCCAAAGGAATAGCCAGAACAATAGCAATCAATAGGGATAGTAAAGACAGCTGAATATGCTCAATCACTGCTTGAACAAAATCATTTTGACGTGCCGTAAATGTTTCAATTAGTTTTTCCATATTATTGATCACCTTTTTCCATCATCGTCTCTAAAAAGCGCAATACTGTATGATCCGTGATTTGACCAAGTACGGTTCCATCTTCGACTAACGTAACCGCCGTTCCTGCTGCCAACAATTGAATCAAGACAGACAAAGGTGTATCTAAAGCGACAGCTTTTCCATCACTTATGTGAGCCGTTTCTAAAAGCCCTGCTTTGAATAAATCTTCCGCAAAATAACTCGCCAAAGGAGACTGCTCCTGTTGGAAAAATTGTGCAACAAATTCGTTTGCCGGATTATTGCGAATCGCTTCCGGCGTATCCGTCTGAACAATTTTGCCTTCTTTCATGACACAGATGCGGTCACCTAAAAGCAGTGCTTCATTCATGTCGTGCGTGACAAAAACAATCGTGGTTGCTAGCTCTTTATGCAGTTCCTTAATTAATAACTGCAACTGTCCGCGAGAAATCGGATCCAACGCACTAAACGGCTCATCCATCAAAATAATGTCCGGCTTTGCAGCAATCGCTCGTAAAATGCCAATTCGCTGTTGTTCACCGCCGGATAATTCTGCCGGCTTGCGGTGCAGGTATTCTTTCGGTGAAAGACTGACCTTTTCAAGCAGCTCTTCTGCCCGCGCACGTCGTTGTGCTTTACTCCATTGCTTCAGCTCTGGGATCAGCTCAATATTTTCAGCAACCGTTAAATTCGGAAACAGCGCAATCTGCTGCAGCACATAGCCGATCGTTAAGCGTAATTCTTTTAACGGATAATCAATTAGCCGCCGCTCATTGAAATAAATATCGCCATCCGTTGGTTCAATCAGGCGATTGATCATTTTTAAAGTTGTTGTTTTTCCGCTTCCACTCGGACCTACTAGTACAAAAAATTCGCCATCCTTGATCGATATGTCAAAGTCTTCTAAAACGAATTGATCATTATATTTCTTAGATACCTGTTGAAATTGAATCATTTGTTCACCCCTTTTAGTCATTGCTGTTGTTAACCATTTCTTTTAAATATATCTATAAGTATACTGGAAATTGTTCTTTGTTTCTAACGACATGATTTCAGTATACCTAAATAAAGTTGACAACTGTCTGTCAGTTTTTAACTATTTTTTATTAATATACGTAATTTCGATGGATTTTTGCGAAATAAAAAAAGAAGAGAAACCAAAAAGCAGTTTGGAACTGACACTATAATGAGATACAATTAAAAAAGAGCACCTCAAATTTAGTAAAATAAATTTGGAGGTGTTTTTCTAATGGCAAAGCATAAT
>NZ_JBIYEU010000026.1:0-28137 GCF_044909655.1 Enterococcus sp. UD-01
AATTATGCTTTGCCATTAGAAAAACACCTCCAAATTTATTTTACTAAATTTGAGGTGCTCTTTTTTAATTGTATCTCATTATAGTGTCAGTTCCTTAATCCAGCCTTTCTGTTTTTCTCTTTTTATTTATAAGGTTAATTGTTCCATTTGGAAGGCTTCCGTCATGGCTTTGGTTGCCTTTTTCATTGGAGTAATCGTTTCAAGCTCCCCTTGTACGGCAATGCGGGTGGTAGCGTTCATATCGCCGCAAGTGATTAAGGTAATCATTTTTTTGCCGGGAACATCTTCGATTAGTTCTACTCGAGACGGATCAATTTTTTCAACATAGTTAATCTTATATGTATAGACATTGGTTAAATCCGTGATGTAAATCAGTTCGCCGGGCTTTGAGTATTCCAATGGTGAAAACAAGGAAACCATATCCTGTACGCGGTGACTGGCTAATGCATAATTTCCCTTGCCCATTTCCTGATCAGGTTTCATCGTTCCGGCGCCGGTTAGTAAGACTACGTTGTCCAAGCCTCTGAAGATCGGCAGGTTAATTTTTACATCAGGCAAAGCGACAGCACCTATAACCGGTAAATCCTTATTCGCTAACTGAGCTTTGAGTACAGCTTCGGTACTCAGCGATTCAACAGCATCGAAGTCAAATGAAGTATCTTTTTCATTATTTTTCTTCACTTCTGCAGGTGTTAGCTTTTCAACAGAATAAGCTTTACCATTCTGCTGAATCAACAGATTTCTGATCTGTGTATTAAATACTAAGGCTAAACCAACAAGTAAGAGCAGAACCAATAGTATATTAATCAGCCAATTTCGTTTTTTGCGGGTCTTTTGTGTAGTTCTTCTTTGTTTTGAGGCCATAAAGCGTTCTCCTTTTTTAGAGTACCAACAATCTTGATGGATTATTATAAGTGTATCACAAAATAATTTGAAACCCTAGTTTTTAATCATTGTTTTTATGTTACTTAATTATTTTAAAGGAGCATTAAAAAAACAAATAAAATGCTTCAAATTTTTAAAATAATGCCGTATAGTATAGTGTAATTGAACGTTTTTCAACACTTTGTAACTGAATCTTAAACTAAAAGACACAAGCTTTTATTTATAAAGTATTGTAAAATATAATTAGAATAAAACTGATAGGGGGGATGGATGAAATGTTGGAATTGATTTATGTACATATTGATATGACAAGCAACGCTGTTTTATCAAAAGGCATTACGCAAGCTGATTTTACCCGTTCCATCGTTCATCATCCCCAAAATCTTCTTTTGCTGAATCCATCGGCTGAAGAAGGCGAATATGACATGCATAGCGGGCTGAAGATTATTCGTGGACAAGAAAACGTTGATCTTTATTTCGCAAGCGCGCATCGCCGGAAGTTGAATGAGGAAATTAAGTGGATAGACTTTTCAGATGTAACGATGCTGAAAGAACTGACACCGCTGGAAATTTCTGAGCTGCTTTACTTTGGCCATATGAAAACGAGTCTGCATTCGCCGTTTTTTTACAAGCTGCAAAATGATTTTGTCTTTTTTGAATTTGTGGATCACATGACGCGTGTTTACTATCGCTATATTGATGAATTTTATCGTATTTTAGCAGATAAAATTACACGAGTGATTTTAGAAAAAGTAAATGACCGTAAGACATTTTTTAAAAGAGGTGTCCCTGTTGAAAAACTGGACAGCGAGCTTTTAAAGGAAATGAAGCCTATTTTACAAGAAGGCGTAGTCTTTTGCTTCGATCAGATGGATATCAAAGGCAAAGAATACCATATCCCGATTCATGTCGTGGAGGATTCTATTTGGAAAACAAAGAATTACGGCTATCGCAACGAACCAGTGATTGCGATTTTGATTTATAATACAGCGAAACGTACATGGCGTTTGATTCAGGAAGATGATTTAGGTTATGGTGAATTGCCTAAGCATGGGTGAGGTAAATTAAAAGAGATGAGAGTAGAACATGAAACAGAAGAAATTCTGGTAAATGTTCTGCTTTTTTTGATTTTAGAGTATACAAAAAGCATTTCCCAGAGAAGATTAGCATATGCAGTGTATATTTCTGAAAGCAGGATCAATCAATGCTCTTTTTCATACAGTTAATCCTCTGTTTTTTAAATAGTTATTGCTCATTATGAGTCAATAATGAATAGACTAAACAAATTAAAATGATTATCAATAATAATAGTGTATTTAACCCAGATATTTTTTCATTTAGATATTGTAACAAAAAAGTAGCTGGAGAGATAAAGAATAGATAGTTATATTTTCTTATATCGATTTTAATTAAAAAACTGTAAATTATTACCATAAGACAGATGTCCATTAATATAATGAACGTGCCTATTTCTATACTGGATAAGTTTTTGCTGTAAATATTCGTAATGCAAAGATACTGAGTCACTATTATTAATATTGTGCCAAATGAAATGGATATTCTATTTTTAAATTTAATGATACTCACTCCTTTTTAATACTTAAGAAAGCGCTCTTTTAATGATTGTACCATGTATGTAAATTGAAATGAACATAAAAAATGTATTGTTTTACATTTAAAGGGGAATAACATAATAAGGATTGCAGTCTTTATTTTGGATGTTTTGTTTTTAAATAAAAATTCAGGAAAATCGAGGTTGAGCCAAAAGTCGTTTAGGTTCGAGCGATTGGAGTAAAAGACGACCAATATGTTTTTTATATTGATCGGATTTTATGAAATTGCCGAAGAACCTGACTTTTGGCCACCGTTTATTCGTAAGTAGTGGGCGAGACAAAGCTGCTTTTTAGCTTTGTTTCGCCCTTGTTTTTTATTCAAATATTTCGCTGTAATCGCAGGCGTTTGGCGATTTTTTCGATTAAAAAAAGAGCCGGCAGCTGCGAGGTGAGTTCAATGGTTTTATCGTGGTTGTTACTCGTTTTATAAATAGTTTCTCGGTTAATCGTATAGGGAATGTTTAGATCGGACATGCGGCTGATGGTTGAGCTGTCACTATTTGTAATGGAAATAATCGGACATTTTTTGGTATTTAAGCGCTGGATGTAGTGAATAAGCTCCTTTGTTTCGCCAGTAACGGATAAGGCAATGACGCAGGTGCGAGCCAATATATCGTCAGGAAACCACTCGATTGGATAATTGGAAGGATCTTCAATTCGCAACGCAGTTTGGGATAAGTTAGTAAAATAAAGCGAGCCATAAGCGGCAATTGGTTCAGATGATCCTGAGCCTAAAAATAAAACTAGTCCTTTATCCGATAATAAATCCACTGCTTGCTGAATTTTATTTTCAAGGAAGGGCTCGTTTACTCGTTCTAAAAAATGAATATGCTGTGTTTCATCGACATCGGCAATCTGTGCTTGATTGATGGATTCGTAATAAAGCTGCAGCTTCACTTTAAATTCAGAAAAGCCATTGCATTCAAACTTGTGACAAAAGCGCAAAATGCTGGCCGTGCTTGTATGTGTTTCGTTCGCTAAATCTCTGATGCGCATGTAGGTGACAGTTTTTAAATTATTAGCGATGTAGTGATAAATCTCGTATTCTAAAGGGTTTAAATCAGGGATGTAGTCCAGAAAAAGCATAGTGTCCTCCTTGTAGTAACAGACTGTGACAAATTTGTGAGAAATGACAAAAAATGGTACTTATCACAAAGAAATGAAAGCGGATAACAAAACATTATAATCAATGCTATACTCCAATTATAGAGTGTGAAAGCGCAATCTGCAAGGTGGAATGAATAACCGCTTTAGTAAGACAACCTCTTTGAAAAAACAGATGAGGTTCGTTGAAACAGGCTGCGCCACATCTACCGAGAGGGATAAGAAAAGAATTATCTGTTTTCAAAATAAGGAGGTTTTTTTGTATGGCTTTTAAGTTTCCTAAGACGTTTTTTTGGGGAGCAGCTTCAAGTGCAACGCAAGCCGAAGGTCGGCAATTAGGTGATGGGAAGGGGGAGAATATTTGGGATTATGCCTCAAAAGAATTTAATTATCGCTTCTATGAAGGTGTTACAACAGAGCAGACGTCCTTATTTTATCAGGATTATCATGCTGATATCGAAAAGATGCAGGCAATTTCGTTCAATTCATTTCGTACGTCTATTTCCTGGTCGCGTCTAATTCCGGAAGGGACTGGAGCCGTCAATCCCAAGGCAGTGACGTTTTACAATGAAATGATCGATGACATGCTTGCAAGAGGCATCGAGCCTTTTATTAATTTGTACCACTTTGATATGCCGCTGGTTTTGCAGGAAAAGGGTGGGTTTGAAAATAGAGAAGTGATTGAAGCGTATAAAGAATACGCGAAAACTTGCTTTGAACTCTTTGGCGATCGAGTGAAGTATTGGTTTACCTTTAACGAACCGATGATCCCAGCAGAAGCCGGCTATCTGCATGATCGGCATTATCCTTATGTGGTTGATTTTAAACGAGCGGCAACCGTTTTACATCATATTATTTTAGCACATTGTGAAGCGGTCAAAAGTTATCGCGAGCTGGAGCTTGAAGGGAAAATCGGCATCATTATGGACGTGATTCCGGTCTACCCAAGAAGTCAAAATCCAGCAGATTTATATGCGGCGGAAATGGCTGACTTATTTTATACCAAGAGCGTGAATGATGCGATTTTAAAAGGAAAGTATCCTGAAAAATTAAAAGAGGTATTGATTGAATACGATCAGCTGCCGGAAGTGAAAAATGCAGATATTGCCTTAATTGCCGCAACAAAGATTGATCTTTTAGGCATTAATTATTATCGGCCGCGTAGAGTGAAGGCGAAAGAATGTGTGCCGAATCCGCAGGGAGTCTTCTCGCCAGAGTGGTTTTTCGATGAATATATCATGCCGGGTAGAAGAATGAATACTTCTCGTGGTATTGAAATTTATCCGAAAGGCATTTACGATATTGCCAAAAAAATTCAAACAGAATATAACAATATTGACTGGTTTGTGTCCGAAAATGGGATTGGCATTGAAGGCGAAGAAGCCTTTATTGAAAACGGGATGGTTCAGGATGATTACCGGATTGAATTTTTGAAGGAGCATTTACGTTATTTACATCAGGCGATGGCGGAAGGAAGTAATTGCTTAGGCTATCATATGTGGACGTTTGTGGATTGCTGGTCTTGGGGCAATGCGTATAAGAATCGGTATGGGTTTTACCGGATGGATTTAAAAACTGGCGAAAAAACAGTAAAGAAATCTGGTTTGTGGTTTAAGGAATTGATTGAACAGCACGGGTTTGATTAGTAAGGGGAGGAAGAAAATGAAAGCTCTTGATAATTTAGCAATGAAGCTGCTGCCGATTGCCAATGCGATTGGGAATCAACGACATTTACAGGCAATCAGAAATGGTTTGATCTCTATTTTACCATTAACGATTGTAGGATCATTTTTTACAATATTACTTAATTTACCGATACCGGGTTATTCAGAGATGATTGCACCGTATCTGCAGGCGTTGGATGTACCATTTCGTTTTACTGTTGGCTTGATGTCGTTGTACGCGGCGTTTACGATCGGGTCCTTTTTAGGTGATTCATATAAATTGGATAAAACGACGGGCGGGTTTCTTTCAATGCTGGCTACTTTGTTGATGGTAATGCCGGTAAATCTGCAGGAAGGCGTCGATACGGCTGGTAAAGTGATTGACAGTGGTCGTTATATTCCGATTACGCCATTAGGCTCACAAGGGTTGTTTGGCGCTATTGTAGCTGCGCTAATTTCTGTTGAAATCTATCGTTTCACTAAAGAAAAGAATTTAGTGATTAAAATGCCGGAAGGTGTACCGCCGGTCGTGGGGGAATCCTTTGCCGCCTTATTGCCAACGTTGCTGGTTATTTTAGTTTTTTGGATTCCACGTCACTTTTTCAATTTTAATTTGAATGATTTATTGAGTATTGCCATCTCACCTTTGAAGGTCTTTTTAACAGGAAATAATTTACTTGGTGGCATTATAACGCAATTTATGATCTGTCTGTTTTGGACTTTGGGGATTCATGGGCATGCCGTTTTGGGACCGATTATCCGACCATTTTGGGATCAGGCCATTTTAGAAAACGCAGAGCTGTTTCAAAATGGCACCAGCGCTTTTCATTTGCCGAATATTTTCACGGAACAATTTTATCAATGGTATGCACAAATGGGCGGAACTGGCGCGACTTTGGCTTTGGTTTGCTTATTCCTATTCTCTAAATCAAAATATTTAAAGCAGCTAGGAAAATTATCTATTTTGCCGGGAATTTTCAATATTAATGAGCCGATCATCTTTGGAACACCGATTGTAATGAATCCATTATTAGCCATTCCGTTCATTATTGTACCGATTGTTAATACAATTCTAGTTTACATTGTGACCGTGCTGGGCTGGATGCCAAAAATGATGGTGAAGCCGCCGTTTTCAATTCCGGCGCCGTTGGGAGCGCTGATTACTTCCAACTGGAACTGGGTTGCATGTGTTATGGTCTTTGTCTGCTTTGCGGTATCGTTAGCCATCTATTATCCGTTCTTTAGAATGTTTGAAAAAATTCAAGTGGCGCAAGAACTGCAGGAAAATGAACAAGAAACAGCAACTGCCGTGACGGAGGGCTAGCGAAATGAAATATATAATCAGCGGCTGTCTTATTTTGGGCACGCATTATTTAATGAAGGAAAATCAGTGGCTTAAGCAACAAAAGTTTTGGCAGCTTTTACTTGGGATAATTCCTTTGTTGAGTTTGCTTGCGATACTGAGTACTTGGCTGGGAACGCTACTTCCCGTGATGTTTGCAACGATTGTTTGTGCAACGGTACTGCAAATAAAGTATAGTTATCACTTTTCAGCTTAAAAAATAACGAATAGGCCGAAGTAAAAGGTTAGTTGGATTCAGCTGCTTTTGCTTCGGTTTTTTCCTAGGTTAAAAAGACTACTGGACAATGATTCCGCATTTTGATAGGCTTGATGAAAGGAGCTGGTTAAGTGTTTGAATTTACATCTAGAATGACCAAAGAGGATTGGATTGCATTTAATAAAGCCTATGTCAAATATGCTTATAAAAAAAGGTTTCGGTTTATTTTGGTTCTTATGATCTTAGCATTTCTAGTTTTTTTAGGCTCACTGTCTTCACTAATCAATTATGTACAGGCAAATCGCACCTATTTGGCTTTTTTTGGCTATAGCGAGCTTTTCTCTAAAGCAACTTTTACTGTTATGATGCCAATTATTTACTTTATTTTAACTGCTGCCTTGGTATTTCGCTATTTTTTCAGTATTCCTTTAGCTGCCAAACGGATGGTAGAGCATCCTGAGAATAGTAAGATGTTAGCTGAAAGAAAAATTGTATTTGATGACACGTTTATTCAAGTGTTTGTCGCTAAGGATGAAAGCAAGTATGCGTGGGAAAGCATCACAAAAATCTTTGAAAATAATGATTATGTGGCCCTTTTTTTAGATCAAAGAAGCTGTCTACTCTTTTCTAAAAAAGCGGATGATGTCGCAAGTATTAGGGAGCTGCTGAATATGTTGGATAAGCATTGCTCTGAAAAGATTGTGCGCATGATATAAAAAACATACTAAGATGAGGGTAAAGTCATCTTAGTATGTTTTTAATTAATTTTCGTTTCATTTTCTTTCGTTTTCAACGCTGCTTCGATTTCTTTATTTAAAAAATAGGAAATAACGGTTCGAATAACAACAAGAATCGCTAGCTTTAAAATATCCTGAAAGGTCGGCTTGATAATGGATTCAATAATATCTGCTGCAATCAATATTTCTAAACTAAGCAAAATATAACTGCCTAGAAAGCTTTTAATGAAGTTGTTTTGTCGCGTCATAATAATTCGATTACGATCCGTTCGTTCACTTTTGAGAAAATCAATGCCTGCTACGATGACACCCCAAATTAAGACGACAATCGAAAAAATATTTAAAGCCAAAATAAATAAATCGAAAAAAGGAATTAAATGATTCATGATTGTTTGGGCAAGCTCGTGCATTTGACTTTCCTCCTTCATCTAAGTACTTTTAGTATAGCAGTTCTAAATTCTTATTGCCAATAGACTGAACAATATCAGTTTAATAGCTAAATAAATTGATGACCGTCCGCTTTTAAAACCTGCAGGGCTTTTTTCTTGTCTTTATTTTGCAGTAAAAGATAATCAGTATTGTAGGTAGATAATGCAAAAATGGAAATCTGATTGTCTGCTAAGGGATTTGCTAATTGGGTTAAAATGCCAACAAGCGAAAAATCTAGCTCACCGACAATTTGAATAATGAACCAATCACGATCAACGGCAAGTGCCTGATCCGTGCAAAATGAGTCTACAGGCGCGATGATGGAGCATTCGTCTTGAGTATAGGTGATGCTTTTAAACGATGATATGGAGTTGAAAGAAGCGGGTATTGTGTAAGATGCCGGGAATTTTGCGATCATATAGCCAACTTCGTCTATTACTTTTAATTGCATGGTGGAGCCTCCTGTTTTTTTTGTTTAGGTAGTAAAAAAATACGCTGAACCTTTGGAGTTCGGCGTATGTTGATTATTTAATTTGGCGCTTGTCATTTCTTGACAAGGAGCTGACTTTTTTTATATGTTCAACTGTAATCATACGAATTTGTTGAGGATCGTCCTGTAGACGCAGCATCATAGAATCGGTAATGGATTTTGAGACAATCCAGCCAGCAACTGTTTCGAACTTTTGCGAAGTCGGAACTTCTTTTAGCTGTAAAACAACTAAGCTTTTCTGAGCAGAAGCAACTTGTAATTTCTTAAGAATTTCTTCACGCTCTTTATTTTTTAGTTTTTTGTCTTTAGAGTCATCTAAAAATGCCGAAAAGAAACTTTGAGAAGATTGGCTGATCAATTTTGAAATGCTTTTCATTGTTGATTTGTGGTTACTTTCCATTCTTCGACCTCCTTTACGAATTCACTGCTGATACCAGACTCCGATAATTAGATAAATTCATTTTACCTAAAAAGAAACAAGAATTCAAGAAAATATGTTCGTAGATTTTAATAAGTGATTTTTCAAACTTGCATTTTTTGATAGAATAAGTAATATTAAGTAGTATCTATTGCCATGTAGGGAATAGTCGTTGAGAGTAAAAATCTTGGTTTTACTTTCACGTAAAAGAAGGAGAAGCGTATGAAGCAAAAACGTACAAATAAATCTAGAATTTATATAGTAGTAGTTTTAACCGCAGCACTTGCCGGCTTTATTTTGGCAAAAGCGGCTCCAATGGAAGCAGGACACGGCTTTTCAGCCGTATTTGATAAAAAAACTGAGCAGAAAACAGCAACAACAACTAGCACTACGAAGGAAGAAAAGAAACAAATTGTGGTAGAAAAACTTAGTTACCCTGAGCAAGTGAATGAAGCGTTGACGGAAGGGAAATTTAAAAACCGTTTACCGATTAAACTATTGCTGCAAACAGATAAAAAATGGAAGGAAACTGCATATGGCATTGGTAATCCGGAGGGTAATACCTTGGAAATCAACGGATGTGCGATCCTTTCTTTAGCAATGGTTTCTTCTTATTTAGATAGTAAAGAGTACACACCACAGGATATTTTAAATTGGTCACAAAACAATTATTATGTGGAAAATGAAGGAACCTCTTGGCAAATTTTTTATGATTTTGCACAAGCAAAAGGCTATCAATACTTGGATTTAGGTGCAGATATTACTCAAGTAGAAGACCAGCTAAAACAAAAGCACCCTGTCATTGTTTCCGTAAAACCGGGTCGTTTTACTGAAACTGGTCATATTATGGTGCTAAGCGGAACAGATAATGGGAAATTTTGGTTAAATGATCCAAATGATTCTGAAACAAAAAGACATTCTCAAACGGAATTTACTGCTGAGGAGTTAATGAATGAAGCCGTGAATTTTTGGGCGATTTACAAATAAAATCAAAAGCTGTCCGGTAAAATCAACCGACAGCTTTTTTTGTGTTCTGGAAAAGAAAACGCTTAAAAAAAATTTGAGAAGGGTTGACATGGGATGGTTCCCACATTGTACAATCAGTCTATAAAAAGGAAATGGAGTGAATATAATGAAAATAATTATCGAAAAAGATTTTGATGCAATGAGTGAAACCACTAAAAATATATTGTTGGGACATATGAGTCAGGATAAACGAGTTAATTTGTCAATTACAGCAGGAAATACACCTGTCGGAGTATATCAGCGACTGGTAGAAGTTGTGAAGGATTCTCCGAATTATGGCAATGTTCATTATTACAACTTTGATGAAATTCCTGTGCCTGATCAAGCGGAAGGTGTTACAATTACAGATTTAAGAAAACTATATTTAAATCCAGCTAACATCGCATCTGAAAATATTCATCCTTTAACAGTTGAAAATTATACTGAACAAGATCAACGTTTGGCGTTTGCCGGAGGTTTGGATGCCATGCTGATTGGGTTGGGCGGAGATGGTCATTTCTGTGGAAATATGCCTGTAACTACTAAATTTGAAAATTATACGTATAAGGTAAAAGTGCGTGGGGACGAGCCTTGGTTTGATCCTACAATGATGGAAGTTGGCATGGAATGTGTCACAATGGGACCAGCAAGCGTAATGAAAGTAAAGCATTTGATTTTAATCGTTAATGGAGAGAAAAAAGCTGAAATGGTAAAAAACGTACTACAAGGTCCTGTAACGGAAGCTTATCCAGCTTCTATTTTACAACTGCATCCTAACCTTACTGTTGTACTTGATGAAGCAGCTGCAAGTCAATTAGCGAAATAATAAACAAGTATTTTTCATTGTTCTGAAGAGGTTGAGTCAAAAGTCGTTTAGGTTCAAGCAATTGGAGCAAAAGCCGAAGAACCTGACTTTCGGTCACCGTTTATTCGTAAGAAGTGGGTGGAACAAAACTGTTTTTTAGTTTTGTCTCACTCATTTCTTTTTTTATATTTACGAACGTATGTTCTTTGTGGTAAACTTAATTAAAAGAATTCTATAGGAGGAAAAGGATGGAAAAGATCAGGTGTGACTGGGCGGTCGGTAGCGAGTTGGAACAAACGTATCATGATGAAGAGTGGGGCAAAGAAGTGCATGATGAGCAGAAGCTTTTTGAAATGCTTATTTTAGAAAGTATGCAGGCCGGGCTTAGCTGGTCAACAATATTGAAAAAAAGGGCGACATTAACTGAAGCTTATGATCATTTCGACTATAAAAAAATTGCTGACTACACACAAGAAAAAATTGATTCTTTGCTGGATAATCCTGGTATTATTCGTAACAAGCTGAAAATTAACGCTGCAATTAACAACGCACAAATGTTTATGCGTATCCAAGCAGAATACGGCAGCTTCGACCAATATATTTGGTCTTATGTTGACAACAAACCGCAACAAAATCACTGGACATCAATAAATGAAGTCCCTGCAACGACTGAATTATCGGATAAAATTAGTAAGGAACTAAAGAAAAAAGGTTTTAAGTTTCTAGGTTCGACGACTGTTTATGCTTATATGCAGTCAATCGGCATGGTGAATGACCATTTATTAAGCTGTTTTTTAAGAAGCGGAGAGTAAAAAGACGATTAATTAAAGAAGGTTGATTTTCAATAATTGATAATTAAAATAAAGCTATTTTTGAACCTTTTCTTTATTCGTTTTCTAACTAGTGACAGGTCATCTTTATTCGTTTATTTATTGGAACAACATAGCGCTATTTTCCGGAATACTCTTTTTTCAAGAACCGCTATGTTTTTCGAACTGGTTTGCTTCATCCGCAAAAGCGATAGATGGGTCAGAAATTGTGCTGGTAAAGAAGCTGGTGATTGCAATGAACGAAATCTATAAAAAAATTCGACATAATTATGAAAGATTATCTGAAGCAGAGCAGGAAGTCATTGACTTTATCCTAACCTTTGAGGATATTGATAAATTGAAGCTAAAAGATATTCAGGAGCAGCTTTTTGTTTCTAATGCCACAGTTATTAGAGCTTGCAAGAAGCTGAACTTTGCTACTTTTAATGAATTAAAATATGCTTTTATGCGTTCACAAAGAAGAAACAGCCAGAAGGCTTACAAAAAAGCAAACTCTTCAAAATTGATTGAAGAAATGAAAAAAACAATCGTAACTGCTCTGGAATTTATTGACGAAACGATTCTTAATCAAGTGTGCACTCATCTGCTTAAAGCCAGACGGATATTCTGCGTAGGAACAGGAGCAAGTAAGGTAGTTGTATCCGAATTTCAGCAAAAGCTAAAGCTGATTAATCTCTGGAGCAATGAATATATAGATGAGTTATCCATTGCCTGTATTTCTCAAATGTGTGAAGCCGAAGATGTCATACTTATATTTTCTGCGGACGATGAAACAGCTTTGATGAACGAGAGCATCCTTAAAGCTAAAAGTAATGGCGCTGTGATTATTACGATTACAGCTTCGCCGCACAACCAGTTAGAGCAGATCAGTCGCTATTCATTGTGGGCTTATAATACGGCCAACCATAAAAACACACAGGCAGCGTTATTACTGCATCTGATAAGCAACTTGCTTTATGAGAAGTTATTGATGAAAGAACCCAATTTTAGATGAAACATGCAAGACTGGGTTAGTCGTTTTCGACTGTTGCCAACTTACAAGAATAAGGTAACGTTTGACAATCCTCTTTGTTGATTTTAAGATGTGCTTAAAGACTGATACTTTTAGCAGGAGGAAAGAAAATGACCCCTTTATTTGAGATAGATCCTTGGAAAATTACTACTCATCAATTAGAACGACAAAAACGTCGTTTGCAGGAGTCACTTACTTCGATTGGCAATGGTTATATGGGTATGCGCGGAAATTTTGAGGAACAATATTCTGGTGATCATCATCAAGGAACGTATATCGCTGGCGTTTGGTATCCGGATAAGACGAGAGTCGGCTGGTGGAAAAACGGCTATCCACAATATTTCGGCAAGGTAATCAACGCAATGAATTTTATTGCTTTGGATATTTTTGTGGATGGCAAAATTGTGGATTTAGGTGTACAAGAGCCGCAGGATTTTTATTTGGAATTAAATATGCAAAACGGATTGTTGACGCGGATGTTTACCTTAAAAACTGAAAATGCAACGATTCGTTTTTCTTTTGAGCGCTTTTTAAGTATTGTTCAAAAGGAATTAGCAGCTATTCGAATGACTGCTGAAGTATTGGAGGGTGCAGCTGAAATTGAAATTATTTCAAAAATTGATGGCGATGTTCAGAATGAAGATAGTAATTATGATGAAAAATTTTGGCAGGCTTGTCAATCAGTTTTTGAAATGGAGATTGGCGTATTAACAGCTAAAACAATTCCTAATGCATTTGGGATTGAACAATTTACTGTAACTGCGGCGATGAAGCATCAAACAAACGCGAAGGTTGTGGTCAACGAAACAGAATCGTTAAAAGTACAGCAGTGTTTTCAACAGAAACTTCAAAAAAAGGAACGTTTGACGTTAGAAAAACAGGTACTTGTATTAACGAGTAGGGATATTCCAGAAGCAAAGCAAGCGGAAAAAGCAGTGGCGCTATTTCAAACACTAGATAAAAATTTTGCAGAATTATTAGAGGAACAAACACAGGCATGGCAAAAGCGCTGGGCACAAGCAGATGTTGTAATTGAAGGCGATTTAGCTGCGCAGCAGGGGATTCGTTTTAATCTTTTTCAATTATTTTCTACCTATTATGGCGAAGACGAGCGTTTAAACATCGGACCCAAAGGCTTCACAGGTGAAAAATATGGCGGCGGCACTTATTGGGATACAGAAGCTTATGCGATCCCTTTGTATTTAGCTTTAGCGAAGCCGTCAGTTACGAAAAACCTACTGAAATACCGCCACAATCAATTAGAGCAGGCTAAGCAAAATGCACGCCGACTGGGCTTGGCAGGTGCTTTATATCCAATGGTGACGTTTAATGGGACTGAATGTCATAATGAATGGGAAATTACTTTCGAAGAAATTCATCGGAATGGCGCGATAGCTTATGCCATTTACAATTATGTTAATTACACGGGAGATCGAGAGTACTTAAAGCATGAAGGTTTGGCAGTTCTTGTGGAAATCAGTCGTTTTTGGGCAGATCGCATTCATTTTTCTAAGCGAGCCAAAAAGTATATGATTCATGGTGTTACCGGTCCGAACGAATATGAAAACAACGTGAATAATAATTGGTATACCAATGTAATTGCTGCTTGGACGTTGCAGTATACGTTGAATAGCTATCGTGACTATGAACAGGAAACTGAAGTGATTATTACACCGAAGGAGCAGGCACATTGGCGTGAGATCGTCGGAAACATGTATTATCCTTATGACAAGAAATTAGGTATCTTCGTTCAGCATGATACGTTTTTAGATAAGAAATTAATGCCGAGAAGTCAGCTGCCAAAAGAGGAGCGACCACTAAATCAACATTGGTCATGGGATCGGATTTTACGTTCCTGCTTTATTAAACAGGCGGATGTTCTGCAAGGGTTATATTTCTTTGGCGAGCGCTTTTCATGTGCAGAAAAGAAACGGAACTTCTTATTTTATGAGCCAATGACGGTTCATGAATCTTCCCTGTCGCCAAGTGTTCATGCGATTTTGGCTGCGGAGCTGGGGATGGAGGAAAAAGCGGTGGAGATGTACCAGCGGACAGCTCGGCTAGATTTGGATAATTATAATAATGATACTGAAGATGGACTGCATATTACTTCGATGACGGGCAGCTGGCTGGCTATCGTTCAAGGCTTTGCGCAAATGAAGACAGCGGAAGAAACCTTAAGCTTTGCGCCGTTTTTACCCCATGTTTGGCAAAGCTATGCCTTTCATATTAATTATCGCGGTCGTTTGCTGCATATCATCGTTGATCAAAAAAAGGTTTGCTTAAAGCGAGTATCAGGACCGGAACTACAAATTAGACTATATGGAGAGCCGAAGCTATTAAGTGATGAAATTATAGTAGCAGTCAAATCGGCTCAATAATCGGGAATAGAAAAAATAGATAGTGGGCGGGACAAAACTAAGAAACAGTTTTGTCCCGCCCATTACTTACGAATAAACGGTGGCCGAAGAACTTACACGACTTTCGGCTCAACCTTTTTTTATACTTAAAAAGATTTGACAAATAGGTTGACAAAACTATTGGTAAAGCATAATATTAAAGAAGAACATAACGACTACAAATATAGACGATTGATAAACAATAAAAAAGGAGAGTTGAAAATGACCAACAAAACATTTGCGATCGAAGGGATGACATGTGCTTCCTGCGCCCAAGCTGTAGAAAAAGCAACTGCTAAGCTGTCGGGTGTTTCCTCTGCTGCGGTGAATTTAGCCACGGAAAAATTAAGCGTGCAATATGATGAAAACCAACTATCTGAAAAAGATATCCAAAAAGCAGTGGCAGATGCCGGCTATGAAGCATTTTCCAATACACAGCAACGTACCTTTGCGATCGAGGACATGACGTGTGCTTCTTGTGCGCAAACAGTGGAAAAGGCAGTCAGTAAATTAGCGGGAGTGGAGCAAGCCTCCGTCAACTTAGCTACTGAAAAAATGGTTGTCGCTTATGATCCTTCTATGCTGAATATCGCTGATATCACGAAAGCAGTGACGGATGCTGGATATGGAGCAGTTGAACAGACGGATACTGCTGAAAATATTGATCAAGATCGTGAGAAAAAACAAAAGCATATTGAAGAGATGTGGCGCCGTTTTTGGCTATCAGCAATCTTTACCGTTCCTTTACTTTATATTGCGATGGGACACATGATTGGGTTGCCGCTGCCAAGCTTTTTAGATCCAATGAGGCATGCCGAAACTTTTGCTGCTGCTCAACTGATTTTAACTGTACCGGTTTTGTATTTTGGCAGAAGCTTTTTCAAAGTAGGGTTTAAAGCTTTAATAAAAGGTCATCCGAATATGGATTCTTTGGTGGCTTTGGGTACAAGTGCGGCGGTCATTTATAGTTTATATGGAACGATAATGATCTTTTTAGGGGATACGCATTTTACGATGGCTTTGTATTACGAATCAGCCGGCGTTATTTTAACGTTGATTACATTAGGTAAATATTTCGAAGCTGTTTCTAAAGGGAAGACTTCAGAGGCAATCAAAAAATTAATGGGCTTAGCACCTAAAAATGCCCGGGTTTTACGTAACGAACAAGAGCTGGAAATTCCAGTCGATAGTGTGCAGGTAGCAGATATTATTGTTGTTCGCCCCGGTGAAAAAATTCCGGTAGATGGTATCGTTGTAGCCGGTTCAAGTGCGGTGGATGAATCCATGTTGACTGGTGAAAGTATGCCAGTGGAAAAAAGAATTGGCGACAACGTTACGGGCGCAAGCATTAATAAAAACGGTAGCTTCCAGTTTAAAGCAACGAAAATCGGTAAAGATACGGCTTTATCGCAAATTATTAAGCTAGTAGAAGATGCGCAAGGGTCAAAAGCGCCGATCGCTAAGATGGCGGACAAAATTTCTGGTGTTTTTGTACCTGTGGTGATTGGATTAGCTGTTTTAGCTGGTTTGGCTTGGTTCTTTTTAGGTCAGGAATCTTGGATTTTTGCTTTAACCATTACTATTTCAGTGCTGGTTATTGCCTGCCCTTGTGCATTAGGCTTAGCTACCCCGACAGCGATTATGGTTGGCACAGGAAAAGGGGCTGAAAATGGTGTACTGATTAAAAGCGGAGATGCACTTGAAACCACTCACAAGATCCAAACAATCGTTTTTGATAAAACAGGAACCATCACCGAAGGAAAGCCAAAAGTGACGGATATCGTTCCAGCAGAAGGTTTCACTGAGGCTGAATTATTGCGTTTGGCAGCATCAGCTGAAAAAGGCTCTGAGCATCCTCTCGGGGAAGCGATTGTCAACAGTGCGGTGGCAAAGAATTTGCCGTTTGTTGAAACTGAAGCCTTTGAAGCTCTTCCTGGTCATGGGATTGAAGTAACGATTGGAGGCAGTCAATTATTATTAGGAAATAAAAAATTGATGACAGCACGTAATATTACTTTAGCAGAATTAGTGACTGTTTCAGATCAATTAGCTGAGCAGGGGAAAACACCAATGTACATTGCTAAGGATGAGAAGATTGCCGGGATAATCGCGGTAGCTGATACGATTAAGCCTAACAGTATCCCAGCAATCAAAAAGTTACATCAAATGGGTATCGAAGTCGCTATGATTACCGGCGATAACCAACGAACAGCCGCAGCGATTGCCAAGCAAGTCGGTATTGATCGGGTCTTAAGTGAAGTGTTGCCGGAAGATAAGGCCAAAGAGGTTGCTAAGCTGCAGCAGGAAGGAAAAAAAGTGGCAATGGTCGGTGACGGCATCAATGATGCGCCGGCTTTGGCACAAGCAGATATTGGCATCGCCATTGGCTCAGGAACCGATGTTGCCATGGAATCAGCAGATGTGGTGCTGATGAGAAGTGATTTGCTGGATGTTCCAACAGCGGTAGAGTTAAGCAAAGCGACCATCAAAAATATCAAGGAAAATCTATTCTGGGCCTTTGCCTACAATACATTAGGGATTCCGGTTGCTATGGGCGTGCTTTATTTGTTCGGCGGTCCCTTGCTTAATCCAATGATTGCCGGAGCTGCGATGAGCTTTAGTTCGGTTTCCGTTTTATTGAATGCTTTACGTTTAAAAGGCTTTAAGCCTTCAGAAGTGAAAAAATAAGTGAAAAAGAATCTGAAACGATTGTAGGGGCAATTGTTTTCAGATTCTTTTTGTTTAAGACAGTCACTCGCTTCGATTTTTGTTATACTTTATAGTGAGGATGAAAATGACAGTAAGGAGTTGAAGGGTTGAAAGAGATTTTACTACAAGCAGCAAGCTTTTGTTTTATTATATTTTTGGGCTATTTGATGAAACGTATTGGGTTATTAAGTAAAGCAGACGGCGGTATGCTGTCGGTGATTATTGTAAATATAACATTGCCTGCTACGGTGATTGTCAGTTTAGCCGGAGTGGTTGTTTCAGAAACGTTGTTCTTTTTGCTGGCATTGGGAATAATAATGAATATTTTAGTTATTTTAGTGGGGGCTGGAGTGAGTAAAAAGCGGGTAACGTTAGAGCGTCAGTTTCAACTATATGCGATGTCCGGCTATAACGTTGGCAATTTTACGTTGCCTTTTATTCAGGGCTTTTATCCGTTAGCCATCCCTTTTTTATTGATGTTTGATATCGGCAATAGTGTGATGCTGACCGGTGGCAGCACTCTTTTAATTGATAAGCTGACGGGCTCAAAGGAAGAAACCTCTTTTAAAAAAATTGCAGCTACTTTATTGAAATCGGTACCTTTTGTAGTTTATATGTTAATGCTGTTATTACGGATAATTCAATTGGATTTGCCATTCGCATGGTTGCAGATGTTGGAAGTAATTGCCAAAGCAAATGGCTTTTTATCAATGTTTATGATTGGGTTGTATCTTGAACTGCGTTTGCCGAAACAGGCTTTAACACTGGTAAAAGAAGCTTTGTTCTGGCGGTATTTATGTGGGCTGATTTTAGCGTTGATTTTTGCTTTCGTTTGGCCGTTGTCGCCTATGTTGAGAATTGTTTTAGTGGTTTTAAGCTTGGCGCCGATGCCGACGTTTTCAGTGATTAACAGCGTGAAAGCAGGAGTGCCGGAAGCGACCGTGGGTTTTACTTCTTCAGCAAGTATTTTGATCAGTTTAATTTTGATGACATTGGTCATGTTGTTAATGATTTAAAAAAGAGCGGCATAGACCGCTCTTTTTGTGTGGCTTATTTTTGAACTAAGCGACTGGCGATTTGATAATCGCCTTCATAAGGAGTGTCTGCTCCATGAATTTTTTGGTATAGATCTGCACCTTTACCTGCTAAAACAACGGCATCCTTCGAGTGGCTAAACGCCAACGCTTGGGCAATTGCTTCACCGCGGTCAATGATGGTCTCCACTTGAATGGGACTGGTAATGTACTGCTCAATTTCCTGGCAAATCACTGCTGGATCCTCGTCAGCCGGATCATCCGTAGTCAAGATAGCAATATCCGCTAATTCAGATAAAACCAGACCGAAATCTTTACGCCGAGAAATAGCTTTATTGCCGGTACTGCCGATGACGACGATTAAGCGGCCGTCTGGATGGGCTGTTTTGACAAAGCTTAGCAGATTTTTTAAGCTGTCATAATTATGCGCATAATCAACATAGACCCGCGCGCCGTTGGAATGGGTCAAAAGCTCCATTCTTCCGGGAACAGTGGTTTCTTCAATGCCAAGCTGACAATCATCTTTTGAGGCACCGGTTAAGGCCGCCGCCAGAACAGCACTCAAAGCATTGCCCTTGTTAAAATCGCCGCCTAAGCGCAGCTGATATTCTCCGGAAACGGCAAGCGTTTCTTTTTTTGCTTTAATGGAAAACGATAAAGAATCCGCTGAATCTGTTTGATAAATATAATCAGCATCCGAGTGCTCATCACCATAAACCAGATAAGGGATATGCAGCAGCTCCGCGTTTTCCTTTAATAATTGAAAATGATCCGAATTCCGGTTGAAAATCATCGTTTTAGAATGAGCGATCAATTGCCGTTTACAATAAAAGTAATCGTCAAACGTTGGATGTTCAATCGGACTAATATGATCCGGTGTAATATTCAAGAAAATTCCTACATCGAAAAATAAACCGTAAACTCGATTTGTTTTATAGGCCTGTGAGGAAACCTCCATGATAAAATGCGTCATTTGGTTCGCGGCTGCTTCAGCCATCATTCGGTACAGGTCAAGAGACTCAGGTGTTGTTAACTGAGATTTAAAATAAGTTTTGCCGTCCAAGGTTGAATTCATCGTTGAAAGCATGGCTGTTTTTTGTTTTGTCGTGTGATCTAAGATAAACTTAGTAAAATAAGCGGCAGTTGTCTTGCCTTTGGTTCCTGTGAAGCCAATCAGCTTTAATTTGTGTTGCGGATAATCGTAAAAAGCCATACTTAAAACCGCCATCGCTTTTTTTATATCCGTGACAATAATGCCAAGCTTAGCACTCCCGGCAAAAGGCTGTTCAGCCACGTAAACCTCAAGACCGGATGCTACAGCTTTTTCTAAATACTCTTCTTTGAAGTTCAAACCTTTACAGAAAAAAAGTGTCTCGCTGTTGACTTTACGTGAATCATAAGAAAGAGCCTGAAACGTTTTATCGGTAAATGCAGCCGGCAATTGTAATGACCAATTATCATTTGAAATAAATTCTTTTAAAAGCTGTTCTTTAAGTAAACATTCACGAATTGTTGCTAAAGAAAGATTCATTGCTATGCCTCCAAGCGCGTTCTTAAATCTATATGTACTATTTTACAGTAAAAACTATTTAGAAACTCATCATACAATTTAAAACGTAAAACTTCAAGATGTGTGTAGCGAGCTGTGGGTATTTACTGCAGGAATTAATTTTGGATATTTATATTAAATAAATATCGCGAATGAACTAAAGAGTATTTTGTATAATTGTAAAAATAAGCTGAAAAACAACTAGTTTTTTATTGCTTTTTAATATGTATATTCAATAAAATTCGATACTTTTTAATAAAGTTATTTTTTGTTTTTTTGTTGTTAAAAACCCTGTAATATCAGTTTTTAGAGGATTTTCGGACAGATACTATAAATTAGTTAAATTATTCCAGAAAGTCGTTGCATATACTTGATTTAACAATTAAAATAAAGAAAGCATGTTTGAAGAAAGTTGGAGGAGTTCAATGATAAATCAACCAAATCCTGCTGAACAACCGATTCTGACGAATCAAGAAAAGATGGTCAAGGGATCGGCTTGGATGACAGCTAGTAATATAATTTCTCGTCTATTAGGTGCGGTTTACATCATTCCATGGTATGCATGGATGGGCGAGCACGCGAATGAAGCGAATAGCTTGTTTTCAATGGGCTATACGGTCTACGCATTCTTTTTATTAATTTCTACAGCAGGGATTCCTGCGGCGATTGCCAAACAAACGTCCTACTACAATTCATTAAATGAATACAAGGTAAGCCGGCAGTTATTTTATCGTGCTTTACAGGTAATGGCTGTACTAGGCGGAATTTTTGCTATTGTTATGTATCTGGCCTCTCCACTTTTAGCTAGCTTATCAGGCGGCGGAGAAGATTTGATTCCTACGATGCGTTCGTTAAGCTTGGCTATTTTGATTTTTCCATGTATGAGTGTGGTTCGCGGCTATTTCCAGGGGAATCAAGATATGATGCCGTACGCGCTGTCGCAGATTATTGAACAGGTAGCACGCGTATTTTATATGCTGTTAACAGCCTTTATTATCATGAAGTGGACCAGTGGTGACTATGTCGCAGCTGTTACGCAATCTACATTAGCCGCGTTCATAGGAATGCTGGCAAGTTTAGTAGTGCTGCTGTTTTATATGCAAAAGCAAAAGCCGATGTTCGATTATTTAGTGGAGCACAGTGCGAATGTTCATGAAGCTTCCACAAGTGACTTACTTATTGAAACCTTAAAAGAAGCGATCCCTTTTATTATTGTCGGTTCCGGTGTAACTGTTTTCAAATTAGTCGACCAATTTACCTTCTCAAACATCATGGAAAGTTTTACAGCTTATTCAGGCAGTCAGCTGCGGACGATGTTTGCGATTTTTAACGCGAATCCGGATAAGCTGACCATGGTAGTTATTGCGTTGGCCACCTCTATTTCCTCTACAGGCTTGCCGCTAATCACTGAAGCGATTACGTTGAAGAAATACCGGGATCTTTCTAAGCTGATTAGCAATAATTTGCAGTTGTTTATGTTTGTAATGCTGCCGGCAACCTTCGGGATGATTGTGCTGGCAAAACCCTTGTACACGATGTTTTACGCGCCTGATGCTTTAGGAACGGCTGTATTAGTTCAGGCATGTTTTGCCGGTCTATTTATGGGCTTGTATATGTTGTCTTCAACAATGCTGATGGGAATGTATGAAAACAAAGCCGCTATTAAATATTTCGGTTTAGGTCTAGTGCTGAAATTAATCGTTCAATATCCTTGTGTACGCTTGTTTGAGGTATACGGACCGTTGTACGCAACAATGATCGGCTTTGCTCTTGCATGTTTCTTGATTATGAGAAAAATTCAAAAAGTTAGCCATTTTAACTATAGTTTGACCTTACGCCGTGGGTTATTAATATTCTTAGTCACATTGATTATGATGATTGCTGCAAGTATTATGCGTCAATTCTTGTACCTATTCTTGGATCCTTCACGTAAGTTCCAGTCATTTATCATTATCATTTTTGTGGCTGCAACCGGTGCTGCGGTTTATGGCTATATCATGCTGAAGCTGCGTTTAGCAGATAAGTTATTAGGCAGTGGTGTGGAAAGATTACGTCGTAAATTTAAAATTAAATAATAAAGGTCGAAGGAAAAATCGTACCTTTTACCAAAGAAAGCCACAGAAATTGTCTAGCCAATCTTTTGTGGTTTTTCTTTTACTAAAATCAGGATGATATTTTTAGGAGGTAGCTATGCGATTAGATAAATTTTTAGCTGATGTAGGGCTGGGGAGTCGTAAAGAGGTAAAGCAATTGTTAAAGAAAGGGTTAATTACAGTAAATGAACAAATGGTAAAAGACGGAAAACAACAAATCAACGAAGAGCAGGATCAGATTGCTTTTGCTGATGAGGTGTTGGTTTATCAGCGTTATTATTATTATTTGCTAAATAAGCCGCAAGGAGTAATTTCAGCTACCGAAGATAACAGAGATCAGACGGTGATTGATTTATTGAAAGATGAGGATTATCGAGCAGATTTATTTCCAGTCGGGCGTTTGGATAAAGATACTGAAGGGCTGCTGCTTTTAACCAATGACGGGCAGCTGGCGCATCGCTTATTGTCGCCTAAAAAGCACGTAGATAAAGAATATTTTGCCAAAGTTCAAGGGATAGTTACCGAAGCTGATGTTCAGCGCTTTGCCGAAGGCTTTTCTTTATTGAATGGCGAACAGGTAAAGCCCAGCAAGCTAATGATTAAAGCTGTTGATTCAGGAGCTGGCACGTCAGATATTCAGCTAGTTATTCAAGAAGGAAAGTTTCATCAAGTGAAGCGAATGTTTGAAGCGGTGGATAAAAAAGTCGTCTATCTTAAAAGATTGCGAATGGGCAATTTATGGCTGGATGAAGCCTTGGCACTTGGTGATTACCGCACATTGACAGAAGCAGAACTTCGATTACTGGAAAATAAATAACTTTTCAGGAATAAAAAATGTAGTGTCAAAATGAACGATAGTGACAGAAAAAGCGTTTGTGTTTTATTAGCCTTTGACTAATCAGTTAATTTAGACGTATACTGCACTTGACTAGTGTGTCAATAAGGAGGAAGCGTGGCATGAACGCGATTGAGCTTAAAGGTTTGACTAAGCTGTATCAAAAAAAGCCAGCCATTCATCAGGTGGACCTAAGTGTGGCAAAAGGAGAGATTTTTGGTTTTATCGGACCAAATGGCGCCGGTAAGTCAACGACGATTAAAACGATGTTGAATTTTATTTATCCAAGTGCAGGAACGGCAAGGTTACTGGGAATGGATAGTGTAAAAGAGGCGAAAGCGATTCGGCAACGAACAGGATATGTTTCAAGTGATGTGCGTTTCTATCCTGCTATGACAGCTTTGGAAATTTTCGACTATGTCGCAAAATTTCATCAACTGACCAATAGTCAGCAACGAATTAAGCATTTTATTGAACTTTTTGATATTGACGGAAAAAAGAAGATGTCTGAATTATCCTTGGGAAATAAAAAGAAAGTGGCTATTACAGCTGGGATTTTGCCGCAGCCGGAACTATTGATTTTAGATGAGCCGACCAATGGATTGGATCCGTTAATGCAGCATCGCTTATTTGAAGAGCTGGAGCGGCATAATAAAGAAGGTATGACTATTTTTTTATCAAGCCATGATCTGAATGAAATCCAGCAGCACGCGCATCGGGCAGCCTTTATTCGTCAAGGGGAAATTATCACTGTTCAAGAGGTTTCAAAAGAAAAATCACTTGGAAAGGTGATTACGTTGATCGGAGAAAAGATTCCCCTTTCACTTTTTGAACAAATTGGCGCCGCGATCATTAAGCACCAAGAAAACGAAACCAGATTGTTTTATGAAGGAGACCTGCATCGAGTTTTGCCGCTGTTAAATGATCCCTCAATCAAGGATTTTACGATTACGAATCCGGAATTAGAGGATCAGTTTATGGCGTTGTATGAAGGAGGCACTGGAAAATGACAACAGCAAAAATAGAGATCCGTTCATTGACAAAAGGCTTGTGCATTTGGCTGGTCATTTTTATGCTGGTGATTTTCGGTTTCAGTGCAGTTTATCCTCAAATGCATGACTCAGCGATGAAGGATGTAATGGATGCTTCTTTGAAAGGCTTATCCCCGACATTGCTGAAAACCTTCAATCTTAGCACCAGCGGACAAACGAGCTTTTTAGTGGCGACCGGCTTTTTTGCTTATTATTTTCAATACATGTTTCTAGCAGCTGCAATTTATGCGATGATGTTGGGAAGTCAAGCACTTATCAAAGAGGAAACAGACGGCACCATTGAATTTTTATATGCACAGCCTGTGACACGAAAAGGCATTGTCAGTGGTAAATTATTAGCAAATAGCGGCATCCTCTTTCTTTTTTGGCTGTTTTCTTTCAGTCTATCGCTGGGGGCGACGTTATTATTTAAACAATCAAGCGATATGACAAGGGAAATTGTTTCCGGGATTAGCCGAATTTTCGGACAGGAAGCGATAATTTTATTCTTTTTCTTAGCGTTAGGTTTTTTCCTTTCTGCGCTGTTAAGATCAAGTAAACAAAGTATGAGCGTTTCTTTAGGCATAGTATTTGGTTTTTATTTGCTCGGTATTTTAGCTGAATTAAATGATACTTTCAGTTGGGCTAAAAAGCTTTCTCCTATTCATTTAGGGATTCCCAGCAGCCTCTTGGATAATGGGCTGTCTGTCACTGTAATAGCTGTACTGCTTGGCTGCAGCTTGCTATTTTTAGCCGGCTCGTATGGGGTTTACCAACGGAAAGATTTGAAAATATAACGAAGCTAGCGGTACAGGATAAAAGATTCCTGCACCGCTTTTTATAACGAGCAATTTCTGTAGCAACAACTATGCTGGTTTTAAATCAGGTTTCAAAGTGTTTCATGTAAAAAGGCAGCTGAGCACTAATTTCTGTCGGTAAAACCACATAGCGTTCTTTGCCCAATTCTTCGCCAATTAAGCTGTGAAGGTACACTGCAGCACAGATAGCGGCTTCTTTGTTTGCAAATTGTGCTAAAAATCCGGTAATGATTCCGGCAAGTGTATCACCTGTGCCGCCTGTGGCCATGGCAGGAGTTCCAAGTGTGTTTTCATAGCTGCAATGAGCGGTATAAATTTGTGTGCGGTGGCTTTTTAAAACGATCGTCGCCGACAGCTTTTGTTGGAAAGCCTGATTGTTTGCTAGAGTTTGTTCTTTTAACGATAAGCCGCTCATTCGCTGCCATTCGATTTGATGAGGCGTGAACACGACCTGCTCCGGATAATTTAATGCGTAAGTCTTTTTAGCAAACAAGGTGATCGCTGAGCCGTCGATAACAAGCCATTGTGTAGACTGCTGCTGCTGAATAACAAGCTCAAGCAGCTGCTGACTTTGCTTTGTTAAGCCTAAACCCGGTCCGATCAAAAGGACGTCTGCAGCTTCGAGTAACTCTTTGACTGCTGTTGTATTCTCCCAGTCAAGAGCCATAGCTTCGGGTAAGCGCGCGTGTAAAGCAGCATGGTTTTTAGCCGCAGTCACTACGGAAACTAAGCCGCTGCCGGATTTTACTGCAGCTTCAGCGCTCATAAGGATGGCGCCGCCGTATAAGTCATTGCCTCCCACCAAAACCACTCGCCCAAAAGTCCCTTTATAGCTTTCAGCTGGACGTCGCTGAATAACCGAGAGATGATCGTGTGTCAGTTTTTTCATTTGGGCATCTCCTTCATTCGTTTTCTTTATTATAAAGCCAATTTGCTCTAATCGCAAAAAGCCAAAAACATTCTAAAAAAATGACTCCTGCCTTTTTCTTTTAGGGAAGTTAGTGGTATGATGAACAGGTAGAAAATTGAATTGGAGTGACAACAAATGACAATTAATTGGCAAAAAGAAGTAGAAGCACGTAAAGATGCGCTACTGGAAGATTTACAAAATTTATTACGGATCAATAGTGAACGCGATGACTCTCAAGCGACCGCTGATGCGCCATTTGGCCCGGGACCTGTTGCCGGTTTAAAACATATGCTTGCTTATGGGGAGCGCGATGGTTTTGTTGTAAAAAATGTAGATAATTATGCTGGACATATCGAATATGGTGAAGGTAGTGAAACATTAGGGATTTTTGGACATATGGATGTTGTACCAGCCGGTGATGGTTGGGATACAGATCCTTATGAGCCTGTTATTAAAGATGGTAAAATCTTTGCGCGTGGTTCAAGCGATGACAAGGGTCCAAGTATGGCTGCGTATTATGCACTAAAAATTATTAAAGAGCTGGAATTACCCTTATCTAAAAAAGTTCGTTTTGTCGTTGGTAGTGACGAAGAAAGCGGCTGGGGCGATATGGATTATTATTTCAAACATGAAGAAGCACCTGACTTCGGTTTTTCACCAGATGCTGAATTCCCAATTATCAACGGAGAAAAAGGCAATGTTTCTTTATATGCGCGCTTCAAAGGCAGCAACACTGGCTCATACACATTAGAAAGCTTTACTGCCGGCTTGCGTGAAAATATGGTACCTGGAACAGCTGAAGCAGTAATCACTGTACCGTCTGCAGATGCGGCAGCGAAAATGCAGGGCGCCTTTTCTGTTTTCGTCGATGGAGAACCAATCTCCGGTTCGCTAGAAGCCAATGAAACAAGCGTTACAGTAAAAGTTGTCGGTAAAGGAGCGCATGGTGCCAGCCCACAATCCGGTATTAATGCTGCTACTTTCTTGGCTGTCTTTTTAGATAGCTATGATTTCGGCGGAGCAGCGAAAGAATTTATTCATGTGGCGGCAACGCTAGTTCATGAAGATTTTTATGGTGAAAAATTAGGTGTGGCTTTCGAAGATGCTAAAATGGGTAAATTAACGATGAACGCTGGCTTATTTGTTTTCAAAAATGAAGCAGAAGAAGGCAACTACATGAGCTTGAACTTCCGTTATCCTAAAGGCATGACAGCCGAAAAATTAGAAGCCGGTGTCAATGCAACGGCAGGGCAACAAGGAGCCGTTATCGTCCAAGGTGACCGTAATCAAGAACCGCATTACGTACCAGCGGATGATCCTTTGGTTGAAACGTTGTTACAGGTTTATGAAGATCATACGGGTCAAAAAGGCCACGAACAAATTATTGGAGGCGGAACTTACGGACGTTTATTAAAACGCGGCGTTGCCTATGGCGCAATGTTCCCCGGCTATACAGATACCATGCACCAAGCGAATGAATTTATGGCGCTGGATGACTTATTCAGAGCAACAGCGATTTATGCGGATGCCATTTATCGTTTGGCAAAATAAATAATAACTGCAAAAAAACTCTGTACAGATGAATGTACAGAGGTTTTTTGCTTATATAAGCAGCTATCATTACTTTTTAGCGCAAAACTGCTGAAGCTAAAGCTTGTTGAATCGCAACAATGTTTTTATCTTTACGGAATTGAAGATCTACTGAAGGATTTTCAGCGCTTGAAATCCAAATCTTTAATTCAGCGTCCAAATCAAAATGCCCACTGGTTTCTACTGAAAATCGTGAAATTGATTTATATGGAATGGACTTGTAATCTACCTTTTTACCGGTCATGCCTTGTTTATCTACAATGATTAATCGTTTATCTGTAAAAACGATTAAATCGCGAACCAATTTAAATGCCAGATCCACTTGTTCATTTAAAATCAAAATATCTCTTAATTCGTTCTGTACTGAATCGTTGCTGTGCTGTGTTGCATTCCCCATTAAACCATCAAATAATCCCAATTATTACTCCTCTTTTCTGTTATAATAGTAGGTTCTCATTGCGAAAATAAAAAGACTATATATTTTGTAGTGACCCCAAAAAGTTAGACTTTTTATAGAGTGGATTTTGTAGTGACCCCAAAAAGTTAGACTTTTTTCGGAGTAGAGAAATCTACTCCGTTTTTTTATTTGTTGTTAAGCTGTTTTACTTTCGGTTATTC
>NZ_JBIYEU010000027.1:0-24739 GCF_044909655.1 Enterococcus sp. UD-01
AAAAACAACCTACACATTTGGTTCGTCTTACTTTGTTCAGTTTTCAAAGGTCTACGTTGTTACCTCGCAGCAACTTTTACATCATATCAAATCTTCGATTTGATGTCAACACTTTTTTTCAAAAGTTTCAAAGTTTTTTTCTGCGTGATGTTATCGAATCTCTTACGACAACTTCATTAGTTTAACAGGTATGTTGTTATTTGTCAACAACTTTTTTCTTGATAATTCAAGTTTTTTTCGTTATTTGTTTTAACAACTTTGTTATTCTATCATGACTTTCTTTTATTCGTCAAGAGCAAATTAAAGATTTTTTTAATTCGTTTCTTGTAATAAAATATGTTCATTAGAACATGTATAAATATAACAATTCTTATCATAAAAAGCAACTAGAAAATGGCATATTTTTCTTCTTTTTTTTCTTAGCGAACGAAAGTCAGCTTCTTTATCCAAGCATTCGTTTTTTCTATATAGTTTCAAGGCTTTTTCGTTAAAACATTCGTTTAAAATAAAGAAAAGAACAGGAATTTAACTATCCTGCTCTTTCGTTTTATTCTTTTCTATAATAGGAATATAAATTCTGAAAATCGTTCCTTGATGAATAACGCTTTCGGCATCAATTCGGCCTTTATAGTTTTCTACTAATTGTTTGGCAATAGAGAGTCCTAAACCGTTACCACCTTTATTGCGCGCTCTTGCTTTATCGACACGATAAAACCGGTTAAAAATCTTATCCAAATCTTCTTCCGGAATCCCTTCGCCAAAGTCTTGAATTGCTATTTCAAATTCATTTAATGTTTTTGAAATTGAAATATGGACTTCTTTTCTAGTAGTAGAGTATTTGACCGCATTATCCAATATGATAATAAGCAGCTGTTCAAAGTGATTGCGGTAGATTCCCAGTACTTCTTCATGCGGCAGATCATCATCTAAGGTAATGGCGAAATCAGGATAAAGAATTTTAAAGTTGTTAAAGACTTGATAAACAACCTGTTTCGCATTGGACGTGTGGTTTGAATATTGAATATCCACTTGCTCTGCCCGAGAAAGATCCAGCATTTCCTGTACTAAACTTTTCATACGAATAATTTCCTGTAGACTAGCTTGTAAGGATTCTTCTAAAACCTCCGGATCTTCTTTCCCCCAGCGATTTAACAGATTTAAGTGTCCTTCAATAATCGCTACAGGTGTCCGTAGTTCATGAGACACGTCTTCAACGAACTGTTCCTGCTGTTCAATGTAACGACGCATACGATCAAGCATTTCGTTGAAAATTTCTGCCAGATCAGCTAATTCGTCATTTGAATGAATATCAGGCATATGAATATTGGACTGTGGATCTTTTCTAATCGTGTCCATGGTATCACGTAAGACCTTAAGCGGCTTTAAGAAGTATGAAGACAAAATAAAGCCTAAGATGCTACTTAAAATTAGCGAAATTATTTCTAGAATGATCAATATGAACAACAAACGGTTTCTAATATCATAAAACGAGGAAAGCTCATAAAATCCTTGAATATAACCAATCTTTTCTCTATTTTCTTGTGAAAAAACAGGTTGAATAATTAGAAAGCCGGTTGTATCATCAATTGTTTTAATCACGGCCGTTTGCTTTGCTTTTTTAACTAGGACGTTTTTTTCTTTCTGTGTTTCAAATAGTAGTGTTCCATTGGTATCGTAGACGGATAAAAATAAGGCGGGTTGACCTAGCTCAGAAAGCATATTGTCCATCTCCATTAAGGAACCTTCAACAGCGACTTTTTTATTCGTTAGATCATTTTCATCCACGCTTGGGGCTTTTAATCTTTCGTAGACTTCCGAAACAGTCAACTCTTCTTTCGCATTAGACAAGCGATTGGCAACTTCTGCTACCGTTCTTTCAATATTCTCTCGTTCTTTTTCAACGATTAGCCGAACCGAGGATTTATAAGTAATGACTGAGAAAATGGTAAAGACGACGAATATGAAGAAAGAACTTGCAAGAGCCCACTTTATAGTTAAAGAAGGCCCCTTCAGTTCTTGTCTTTCAGCTATTTTCATTTTGATTCTTTTCACGAGCGCATCACGTAGCCGGTTCCGCGGACTGTTTGGATATAGCTTTCTTCTCCGGGAACGTCAATTTTATTACGTAGATAACGAATATAGACATCAACTACGTTGGTTTCTACTTCTGTTTCATAGCCCCAAACTTTATTTAATAGAACATCACGCGCTAATACGACGTTCACATTTTCCATTAACGTTAATAGTAGTTCGTATTCACGTTTTGTTAATTCGATCATTTCAGAATTGCGGCGCACCACACGATTTTCTTTTTCGATGGTTAAATCGCGATAAGTAATCGTGGTTTGTTTTGCAACATTCTTATCGCCTTCAATATCAATACGGCGAAGTAGTGCGCGCAGGCGTGCCAGTAATTCTTCAATAGCGAAAGGTTTAACAATATAATCATCCGCACCATGATCTAAGCCGGATACTCGGTCAATCACAGAATCACGCGCAGTCATCATAATAATAGGTGTATTTTTAACCTGACGAATACGGCGGCAAACTTCTAGTCCATTTAGCTCAGGCAACATTAAATCTAAAAGGATAGCATCCCAATCATTATTCAACGCCGCTTCCAATCCTGTACGGCCGTTAAAGTGAACTTCCGTTGTATAACCCTCATGTTTTAATTCAAGCTCTACAAAACGGGCTAAGTTCTTTTCATCCTCAATAATTAGAATATTACTCATTGGTTATTTGTCCTTTCTCTTTTAAAAGCTATCTTAAAGCCTATACATTATACCACTTTCAACTCAAAAAGCTAGTCACAACCTATTTTCTTCCTTATTTTTATAAATTTACAGTTAGAAAACCACGAGACAATGACTCATGGTTTTCCAACATATTATTCTTCGTGATACCAACTGTAATGATACGTACCTTCTTTATCCACTCTTTGGTAAGTATGAGCACCAAAGTAGTCTCTTTGTGCCTGGATAAGGTTAGCCGGCAAACGATCAGAACGATAGGAATCATAATATGCGATGGCAGAAGCAAATGTCGGAACGGGAACTCCAGCTTGGATAGCTAATGAAACCACGTCACGGACGGACTGCTGATATTTTTTAGTAATATCTGTAAAATACTCATCGAGCAAAAGATTTTCAATTGCAGGATTTTTATCATATGCATCCGTAATCTTTTGTAAGAATTGGGCCCGAATAATGCAGCCGGCACGCCAAATTTTAGCAATTTCACCAAATGGCAAATCCCAATTGTATTCTTCAGAAGCCACACGTAATTGAGCAAAGCCCTGTGCATAACTCATAATCTTACTGAAATACAAAGCTTCCCGAATTTTTTCAACTAATTCTTGTTTGTCCCCTTGATAAGGTGCCACTTCCGGCTTGCCTAGTACTTGACTAGCCTTTACACGTTCGTCTTTATAGGCAGATATAAAGCGAGCGAAAACCGACTCGGTAATCAACGGTAGCGGTACCCCTAAATCTAAAGCACTTTGGCTTGTCCACTTACCTGTTCCTTTGTTGCCGGCAGCATCCAGAATTACGTCAACAATCGGTTGCCCGGTTCCTTCGTCGTCCTTGCGTGTTAAAATGTCTGCTGTGATTTCAACAAGGTAGCTATCAAGCTCACCTTTGTTCCATTCTTTGAAGATATCAGCCATTTCGTCAACAGAAAGATCCAGAATATTTTTCATTAAGTCATAAGATTCAGCAATCAGCTGCATATCGCCATATTCGATACCGTTATGCACCATTTTTACATAATGTCCCGCACCATTTGGGCCAATGTAAGTCACACAAGGTTCACCGTCTTCGGCTTTAGCAGAAATCTTTTCTAAAATCGGCGCAACCAGCTCATAGGCTTCTTTTTGTCCGCCCGGCATAATTGAAGGTCCTTTTAACGCTCCTTCTTCACCACCGGAAACGCCTGTACCGATGAAGTTAATGCCAGAGTTTGCTAACTCTTCGTTTCTGCGAATGGTATCTTTAAAGAACGTGTTTCCGCCGTCAATTAAAATATCGCCTTTATCTAAATGTGGTAATAATTCTTGAATCGTTGCATCTGTAGCAAAACCAGCCTGAACCATTAACATAATTCGACGCGGTTTTTCAATAGAGTCTACAAACTCTTCAATTGTGTAAGTCGCTTTAAAATTTTTGTCAGGGTGTTCTTCCACCACTGCGGTTGTTTTTGATCCTGTACGATTAAATAGAGCAACCGAATAGCCTCTGCTTTCGATATTCAATGCCAAATTTTTGCCCATTACGGCCATTCCGACTACACCAAATTGTTGTTTTGTCATCTTGTATCCTCCTACTGTCTTTGAAAAGAAATTCATTAGAATTTTCTTATAATCTACACCATTATAACGTAGAATGCTTGATATGAAAACAAAATAGTTTGATTTATTCTATATATTCGCCATGATTTTTTTAATTCTAGTGAAACAAACGTGGTAATCCGCTTTCTTTATTTTTTCAAATAAAAAATAAATCCCTTAGGCTCCATGGTTAGCCTAAGGGATTTAACATTTTCAGAAAAATGTTTTATGCTTCTTTAGAAACGACATCTTTTCCATCGTAGTGACCGCATGCAGGACATACGTGATGGCTTTTTCTCATTTCACCACAGTTTGAACATGCATTCAAACCTTTAATTGTTAATTTGTAATGAGTACGGCGTTTCGCCTTTTTTGCTTTAGAAGTTTTTCTAGCTGGTACTGCCATTGGTGTTCCACCTCCTTGTAAAGATGTGTGCAAATACTGCACAATATATTCCAATCTTACTGTTTATCGTCATCTTCAGATGTTTCATTGAACAACTCTGATAATTTAGCAAGACGAGGATCCGTTATTTGTTGTGCTTCTGCCTGCTTTTTCTTAGCATAGTCTTCTTCAGAGAGTACTTCCCAGTCATCACCTTTAGGCATTTCATGACTGTGCTGCTCTTCATCGGTAAGAACCTGCAGCGGAATTGCCAAGAGAATGTTGTCTTCGACTGATTCATTCAAATCAATCGTTGGTTTTTCCAGGATGATGATTTCTTCTTCCGGCACTTGTTCCTTGCGATTTTGATATTGCTCTGTCGTCATAAAAACTTCAGAAACATCAATCTTAATCGGCAGCGGTACCGGCGTTAAAGAACGTGAAGATGGTACAGTTACAATAACATCAATCCTGTAATGAATTAAATATTCATCATTTCCTACTGTTAAAAGTCCATCCACTTTCGCCGGACTAACATCTAGAATCTGATCGTCTCTTCTCATCAAAGAAGCTTTTAAATCAAGTATCTCTGAAAATTCACATGGCTTGTCTTTGTATTTATTAAGTTCTAATAAAGACCATTTCATATTCATCACCTCATAACGCAACAAAAGCAATTATACAGGGGGATGAAAGCTTTGTCAATGAAATTTTCTTGACAGCTGCGGCTTCTTTCAGCTTTTTTCAGTCGTCGGGTTTTAATCGTTCGTTTTAATGGTAAAATAAAGCAAAGGAGGAATTAGTATGAAAGCATTTGAATTTGAACATGTTTCTTTTATTCGGGATAAAAAAGCATTATTAAATAACGTTAGCTGGCGCGTTGACTCTGGTGAAAATTGGGCGATTCTCGGCTTAAACGGCGCCGGCAAAACCTTGCTTTTACAATTGCTGTCAGGCTACTTATGGCCGTCAAAAGGCCGGCTGGAGGTGTTGGATCAAGTCTTCGGTCAAGCATCCATCCCCGATCTGCAGCGGCGTATCGGCTGGGTCAGTACCGCTTTACAATATCGTATCAAAAACTGGGAAACGGCGGAAAGAATTGTTTTGTCCGGAAAATTCGCAAGTATTGGTATTTACCAGCACTATACAGAAGCTGACCTGGATCGGGCAAAAACGATTTTAAAAGAAGCCGGCGGGGAAGCCTTAATCGGAAAAAAATATGAGGTCTTATCTCAGGGAGAACGACAGCTGGTTCTGATTTCCAGAGCCTTAATGACGGAGCCGGAGCTGTTGATTTTAGATGAGCCTTGTAACGGTTTGGATTTATTCGCTCGTGAAAAGCTATTAGCTCAAATTCAACAGATTGCCACTCAAAAAAATCATCCTACAATGCTTTATGTTACGCATCATACCGAAGAAATATTGCCCTGCTTCGATCGTTTGATGCTACTTAAAAATGGCGAAATCTTTGCAAAAGGCACGCAAGAGGAATTATTCAGCGAGGAAAAATTAACGAAGTTTTACGGCGGTCCCATTCAATTATTTCCACTACAGGATGCACGGTTTGCTGTATATCCGAAATAGATCAGAGCGCTAGTCGTGGAATAGTTGCGATCAGGCGTGTGAAACTAAGGAGGTTGAGCCAAAAGTCGTTTAGGTTCTTCGGCCACCGTTTATTCGTAAGTAATGGGCGTGAGACAAAAGTAAATAACACTTTTGCTTCACGCTCTAAGTACGAATAAACGGCGGAAGCAGAAGCAACTCCTTCTTATTTCTCGGAGTTTAACGCTTCTGTCCCAGCCTCACGTTCATTCAATTAATATAGATACATTTCTTTGAATTGTTCAATAGTCTCTTGATTCATTCCTAAAGCCTGCTTTGCATAAGCTTCCATTGTTCCATAATGTGTTTTCATGGCGTTAAACGCACTGTCGAGATAAGCTCGCTTTGTTTTTTGTAAAGAAGCTAAATAATCCAAGACAAATGCATTGTCCGTGTATTGTTGATAAATAGCCATTCGAGCTTGATTACGAGGTTCGTTGTTAATCTCCGTTAAGAAATAATCCTGATAAATCGTCTCTTCAGGAACACCTAATAGGCCTAAGATTATAGCCGCAGCCCAACCGGTACGATCCTTGCCACCTTGACAATGAAACAGACACGGCACCTCTTGTCGTACTAGTACTTTCATGAAGTCCGTGTAGGCCTGCTGTGCTGCTGCTGACAATACAAGCTCCTCCATTTGATAAACCATTTGCTGCTGCATTTCCACTAACCTTTGTTGCCCCGCCTTTGTCTTGGCTAGTTCAAGAAGCTTCGCTACTTTTTGTTGATCCTTGTCCGCACCTTTTGCCGGCATCAAGCTCGCTTCCTTCGCTACTTCAGCATGGGGATCAAATTGATAATGTCGTTTTTCAGCAAAATAATTATCGGGATTATGAGCGATTTCTTTAGGTGAACGAAAATCAACAACAGCAGCAAGCGCCATTTCACTTAAAAAAGCAACATCGTGCTTCGTTAAATGATCGGGTGCATCTGAGCGATAGAAATAGCCCCATTTTGTCAAACGACCATCTGTGGTGACGTAGCCACCTAAGTCTCTGCAATTATACAAACTAGGAAGAGCCACTCTACGTTCAGCACCAACTGCTTGATGATCTGGCGCAATTAAAGAATAAAATTCTCGCCCTTTCACTTCAGATACAGGTAAAAATGCACTTCCTTCAGAAAAGTCCAGTGTAAGGGTATGATCCAGTGCAAGCGTTAGAGGATTTTTACTCACATTAACTTTGAACCTTCCAGAATCACGCTGATCTAAACTAAATTTCAAATAGTTCTCCGTTCGTTCAACGGTTAAATTTTTCATTTTATTCCCACTTCCTTTTAGCAAGTTCCTTTCACTTTTACTCATTCACTGCTTCTGGAGTTGGCGTCTCTAAAGCAAGCTCCTGCTTATCTAATCTTTTCATAAAAGGTAGATACAGCAGAACTACAGCAACGAACTGAATCAATTGAACCACAACACCCTGCCAGCCGCCAGCCATAAAACCAGTCATAAAGGTTGGCATATTTTTTGAAACCGTTAAGCTGGTGACTGGTAAAAAACCAATGATTGATGCCACGTACGCAATCCCAATACAAAGCGGTGCAGCTAAGGTCAAGGGAACAAACAAGACTGGGTTTAAAATTTGTGGAATACCAAATTTCATCGGTTCAGTGATCCCGAAAATACTTGGAATAATAGATACTTTGCCGATTGATTTGAATTTTTCACTGCGGCAAATCAATAATAATACTACAGCTAAAGCCAAGGCTCGCGGGCCTTTATACGCATCAAGGAAGAAAAGGTTAATAATATTTTGCGCTTTTCCGCCTGCGGTTACAGCTTCCATATTGGCATAAGCCGGTGCTGCGTATAACAAGGTTAAGATAGACATGGTAACGTTGCTTCCATGAATACCGAACCACCACAATAATTCAGAAAGAAACATCAAGAACAACGCAGACCAGATGTTATTTCCCAACGCTTCTAACGGTGTTTGCAGCATGGAATAGATAAAATCATGTACATTGCCAAAGCTGGTTTTTGTAAAGATCAGACTGATAATAATTGTTACAATAAAAATAATAGCAGCAGGTATAATCGCTTCAAAGGTCTTTGAAACAAAAGGTGGAACACTTTCCGGCATTTTAAAGGAAATCTTTTTCTCAGTAAGCTTGGCAAATGACCAAGTAACTAGAATAGCTACAATCATTGCGACAAAAATACCTTTTGAGCCTAAATAGCTGATCTCTAAAGCGGCAACCGGTTTGTCTCCGCCTGTGTCAAAGTTCGTGACAGGGGTTACTAAGAAAAAGCTGGCAATCGAAATAATCAACGATGCCGGTACAATACTATCCAGCTCTTTCGCCATGCTATACGACATACCTAATAAAACATAAATTGCGATGAAACTACTGGTAATTGTTGTTCCCATTGTACAGGCCTGAGCGATGACTTCCGGCAAATTAGGAATCATCTGCACCACCATCAGCAAACTCCCTACAATCGTAATCGGCAAGGTCAGCATCATTCCGTTGGCAACAGTTTTCACAACAATATTATTGGAAAATTTTACGATAAAATCATTCAGTTTAACATTGAACTTACTTTTTTGCATGCTTCTTTACTCCTCCTCGTTTGTCAGCAGCTTTTGCGCCAATTTAAACGCTTTTTCCCCATTCATCATGGCATAATCCATCATGTCAATGACCGCGACAGGAATCGTGGGATATTTTTGTTGCACCTCTTCTTGTTGAAAGCCAATTTGCGGACCTAATAAAATGACGTCGGTCCCTGCCACTACTTCCTTTAGTTCACCTAATCCGTAGGCAGCAATTTCTGCTTCAATTCCCTGTGATTTTGCGTAAGCTACCATTTTTTGTACAAGCATTCCCGTTGACATGCCGCCAGCACAAGCTAACAAAATTTTCATCCTGTTTTCCTCCTATTTATTCATTAATATTTTAAGTTGAGCAATCTCATTTTCCAATGCACTGACTCTTTTATGAACCTTGACGAATTCTTTTGCCAAATCAATAGTAGTAATCGCCGCCATCATATGATCCTCGCCATGGACGATAAAAAGATTTACTGCTGTTTCTTTTGCGGCCGCCGTTTCACTTAAAATCTTAGCGTGGGCGTGATGAGCTTCGGTCAAGTTCTTTTCAGCCTCAGTCAGCTTTTGCTGCGCGCGCTCATCATCTCCTTGTTTAGCGGCTTGAATGCTTTGCATCGCAATCGATTTAGCATTCCCAGCATAGACAATAATTTGCATCACTTCATTTTCCATATACATCCTCCTTCATCTTCACTTTATTATTAGCAATTCTCGTGCCAAACATTCAAAAAGCAGCTGTAATCATGATTTCTCAGGAGATAAATCGAAAGTGTTTCGAATACCGAAACACTTTTAACAAAACTCGAAACAGATTACTTTGACAACGCTTTAGGACAGGGCTACAATAGAAGGTAGGATACTGTGGGAGGGTTTTCATCATGCAACGAATAGAACGAATTTATGATTTTTTTACACGAGCAGCAGCAGGAACAAAAATGACGGCCCAAGAGATTGCAGCGCAATTAGGGATTAGTCGGGCAAATGCCAGCAGCGATTTAAACACGCTTGTCAAAGAACAGCGATTAATCAAAGAAGGAACCAAACCCATTTACTTTTCATTACACATGCTTAATGAACAAAAAAATCTGGAAACCTTCAGCCAAAGAAACCCCAGTTTGAGAAATTCAATTGAGCAAGCGAAAGCAGCGGTTCTCTATCCGCCGCAACGCATGCATATTTTATTAAACGGTGAAACCGGTGTCGGTAAAAGTATGTTTGCTGAAATGATTTATCATTTTTCCTTAGAACAAGGACGAATAGAAAAAGACGGCAGATTGATTGTGTTCAACTGTGCAGATTACGCGACCAATCCTCAATTGATCTTAAGTCAGCTGTTTGGTGTAGCCAAAGGTGCTTATACTGGCGCAGTGAACGATAAAGCAGGTTTGGTGGAAGAAGCTGATGGCGGGATTTTGTTTCTTGATGAAGTTCATCGATTAACACCAGAAGCTCAGGAAATGCTGTTTACCTTTATTGATAAAAAGGTATTTCATCGTTTAGGCGAAACGAACTTTGAGCGCACAGCAAATCTTCAGCTGATCTGTGCAACAACTGAAAATCTTGATTCTGCACTTTTACAAACCTTTACAAGAAGAATCCCGATGAAAATTTATTTGCCGCCGTTACGTGCCCGCGGTTTAAATGAACGTCTGACACTTGTCTCTGCTTTTTTTGATGCAGAGGCAAAAAACTTAAATCTCGACATTAAAATTTCTATGAATACATTACGCGCGCTACTCAGCTATCCTTGTACCAACAATATCGGACAGCTCAAAACAGATGTGCAGCTTTTATGTGCTCAGGGCTATGCCCGCACTATAGCCAATCGAGATTCCGTCATTATTATTACCAGCTATGATCTGCCGCCCTACATCAAAGAGGGGTTGTATTCTTCTGAACAAAGAAGTGAGCTGTGGCAGCTGCTGCCTTCCAGAAACGAGCGCTTTATTACCTTTAAAAAAAATCAACGCAACGACATTACTTTGGACAACGAAGGAAGCAATGACATCTACCAGCTGATTGAACGAAAAATAGCCGATATGGAAAAAATCGGCTTGACTCAAAAGGCCATTATGGAAGTATTGGATTTAACAATTCAAGAATTTTTCCATTCCATTTATACACGAACGGAAAAAAATCACGATAGTATTGTTAATCTTGTTGGTAATGAAATCGTCACTACCGCCAGAAGCTTTCTCATAGCATGCGCCTCGACACTAGAAACTTTTTCAGAAAATATTGTTTCTGGTTTAGCAATTCATCTGCAAAATCTTAAGCAGCGAATCGAAGAAGGCCAGAAAATTATTAATCCTCGTTTGGCAGAAATCAAAAAAAAGCATCAGACCTATTTCGAAACTGCTTTAGCGCATAAAGACATTATCGAAGAAGGCTTGACCGTAACGCTTCCCGAAGATGAAGTTGGTTTTTTGACTCTGTTCTTAACAACTCAAACTCTTTCAAAGCAAAAGAAAAAAGTAAAGGTTCTGGTAGCGGCCCATGGTCAGACAACTGCAACGAGTTTAGCTGACTTAGCCAACGACCTGCTGGAAGATTCAGAAGTGGTCGGTTTTAACATGCCGTTAACCTGTCAGCCTACGAGTATTTTATCTGAAATAGAAGCGTACCTTTTACAAACACAACAGCAAGAAGCTCTTTTATTAACGGATATGGGCTCATTGATCAATTTTCCCGCTGAATTAGAAGAACGAACAAACTGCAAAGTGCGTTCTGTTGATTTAGTCAGCAGCCTTCATGTCATCGAAGCCAGTCGTAAAGCTAAATTAGGTTATGCTTTAGAGGATATTGTTTTGGATATTCAAAAAATCACTCATGCAACGAAGCCCGTCAATCTTGTCGAAAATGGTAAAAAGAACAAGAGCTTTATCGTAACCGCGTGTACGACCGGCAACGGATCAGCCCGTCTAATTATGAATCTTTTACAAAAAAAATTGGCGCTTTACCAGGAAAATACTGAAATCAAAGCCTTCCAAATTACCGACAGCTGTGAGCTGGAAAAGGAATTAAACGCTTTAAAGAAGCAAGGAACCATTCTTTGTTACATTAGCACTTTTCAGATTGAGTCCTTGCATTGTCCTCATTTTGATCTTGCACAGATTTTTAACGTGGCCACCCTTAATCAAATTCAGCAGCTAATTGATTTTGAATTTTCTTTTCATTTAGCCTTGGATAATGTTGCGCCTATGATTAAGCAGGTAGACGGAGTGCTTCTTTTAGAAAATATTAAAAATTGGCTTGACCTCATGGAACTGGAGTTGAAAACGCAACTACCTACAGAAACTAAAATTGGGCTGCTCTGTCATATGGCCAGCTTGATTGATAGCTTAGTTCCACTCAAAAGAACAGCAAGTAATGCCGCAGAAGATTCATTGATTTACCGTGAATTAAGAACATTGGAATTAATCTACAGTATTCAATTTTCGCCAAAAGAAGTAGCACATATTTCAGCTTATATCTACAATCAAAAACTCAGCCTGTAATTTTCGAACAGAAAAAGACCGCAGCAGAAGACAAACATGTCTTCTACTGCGGTCATAATTTTTACGTTTAGATTGCTGTAGTAGCTCCGCGGTATACAATACCACGACGAGGGTCAACAGTAATCAATTCATCGTTTTTAATTAGGCTAGTTGCATCTTGTGCGCCTACGATAACAGGAATGTCTTTAGCAATCGCTACAACGGCTGCATGAGAAGTTAAGCCGCCTTCTTCAACAACGAGTGCCACTGCTTTTTCAATTGCAGGCATGTAGTCTTTGTCTGTTGTTTTCACAACTAAAACAGAACCTTCTGTTGCTTTAGCAACAGCTTCTTCTGCTGTTTGAGCCACAACTGCCTTAGCAATCACTGAAGCTTCACCGATTCCTTGTCCTTGCACAAGTTTTGAACCGATCATTTGGATTTTCATTAGGTTAGTTGTTCCTTTTTCTCCAACTGGAACACCGGCAGTGATGATGATCAAATCACCTTCGCTGGCAAAGCCTTCTTCTTGAGATACTTGTGTTGCTAAATTGAACATTTCATCTGTGTTAGATGGTTTTTCAGCAACGGTCGCGTAAACACCCCAAGATAAAGATAGGCTGCGTGCTTTTTGTTCAGAGAACGTAATCGCAACAATATGTGCTTTTGGACGATATTTAGAAATCATACGGGCTGTATGACCAGACTCAGTCGCAGCCACGATTGTTTGAATCCCTAAGTTACGAGCTGTATGACCTACAGATTGACCAATAGCTTCTGTCATGTCTGTTTTGCTGTATAGTTTTAATGCAAATGAATCTTGGTTAATCAAAGCTTCTTCTGTACGAATAGCAATTCTAGCCATTGTTTGAACTGCTTCTAAAGGATAATCCCCGGCAGCTGTTTCACCAGATAACATAACGGCATCTGTACCATCATAGATAGCATTGGCCACGTCATTGGCTTCGGCACGAGTCGGACGAGGGTTACGCTGCATAGAATCAAGCATTTGTGTTGCAGTGATAACTGGCTTACCTAAAGCATTACATTTTTTGATTAATTCTTTTTGAACAACGGGAACGTCTTCAGTCGGGATTTCAACACCCATATCGCCGCGGGCAACCATTAATCCGTCTGAAACTTTTAGAATGTCATCGATATTGTCGATACCTTCTTGGTTTTCGATTTTAGGAATAATTTGGATGTGTGTTGCGTTTTCTTCTTCTAAGATACGTGTAATTTCTAAAACATCAGTCGCTCTACGAACGAAGCTTGCTGCGATGAAGTCAATTCCTTGTTCGATACCGAAACGAATATCAGCCGCATCTTTTTCTGTGATCCCAGGAAGGTTAACAGAAACACCAGGTACGTTAACGCCTTTTTTGTTTTTCAATACGCCTTCGTTTTTCACTTCTGTAACGATTTCGTTTGCTGCACGATCAATATCAGTTACTTCTAAATCAATTAAGCCATCATCTAAAAGAATATGAGAACCAACATGTACATCGTTAATTAATTCTGGATAGGTAATGGAGAATTTTTCGTTAGTACCTAGAACTTCCGTCATAGAAAGACGCACGATATCCCCGATTTTCAAAGTGATTGCGCCGTTTTCCATGTCATTTGTGCGGATTTCAGGACCTTTTGTATCTAAAAGGATCGCTACACGTTTGCCGGTAATTTTAGCAGCTTCGCGGATATTTTTGATGCGATTGCCGTGTTCTTCGAAATCCCCATGAGAGAAGTTCAAGCGACAAACATTCATCCCTGCATTCATTAAGTTTACTAGCATATCTACGGATTCACTTGCGGGTCCGATCGTACATACGATTTTCGTTTTTTTCATTACTAAACGCTCCTATTCCAATTTTGTTTATACCGAGTTTGAACAGTAATCTATTTTCCTCAAGAGATGCTTAGAATGAGATCTCTTGATTTAAATCATAAAGTGATAAGTCAGGCTTGTGTTTGTGGTTTTCTAAGGTATCAACGATATCTGCAGAAACAACTTGGTTGTCCAGCATGCCAATACATAGTCCGCCTTTGCCTGCTTTTAATAATTCAACAGCATATGAACCGAACTTACTTGCCAATACACGATCGCGTGCACTTGGTGAGCCGCCGCGAACCACATGGCCTAAAATAGACACACGCGTATGGAAATCACCGTATTCAGAAAGTTTTTCAGCGAATTCATTTCCGCCCATAACACCTTCAGCCAAAATAATTAAGCAATGTTTCTTCCCGCGGTCGCGTCCATCTCTAATTCGTTTTGCAACATGCGTCATATCAAAATCATGCTCTGGAATAATAATTTCATCTGCACCACCGGCAACGCCTGACCACAAGGCAATATCGCCTGCGCCGCGTCCCATTACTTCAATAACGAATGTCCGCACGTGTGAAGTCGCAGTATCGCGAATCCGGTCGATTGATTCTAATACAGTATTAATCGCTGTATCAAAGCCGATAGTAAAATCAGTTCCCGGAATATCATTATCAATCGTCCCTGGAATTCCTACTGCTGGAAAGCCGCGTTTAGTCAACGCCATTGCGCCGTGGTAAGAACCGTCTCCACCGATGACAACTAAGCCTTCAATTCCGAATTTTTTCAATTGTTCGATACCCTTTAATTGTCCTTCTTCGGTCGCAAATTCTGGATAACGAGCAGAATATAAGAACGTTCCACCACGTTGAATTTTGTCGCCGACATCTGCAATGTCCAAGCGGCGAATATCGCCAGCTACAAGTCCGGCAAAACCGTAGTTGATGCCATAGACTTCAATTCCGTCATAAATTCCTTTACGTACCACTGCGCGAATTGCAGCGTTCATTCCTGGGGCGTCGCCCCCGCTGGTTAAAATACCGATGCGTTTCATTCGTTCGTTCACCTCATATATTATACTTTTAAGCTGCAACATTTGAATGTCACAGTAATTCATTACTCAAAAATATTACGTGACTCATTTTACCATTAATAGTGCAAAATGTCTTGATTTAAGAAGAAAAAAATGAAAAAAGATGAAAACAATTAGTATTTTTTACCGTAAATCATTTGAAAACAACATTTTCTCGGCCTAAAACGGCGGCTAATTGTTCTTTTGTTTCTGGTAAATCATCAAGCCAGCTTGCTTCATTAAGCACGATTTTCCGACGATCTTTTTCGAAATAGAGAATGACCGGCACGGTGCCTTTATTGGCTTGAATAATTTTATTAACTTCTTGCAGAACTTCTTTGCGATCGTTTTCTTCTATTATTTTCAAATAACAGGTAGTTGGGCTAATGTGCTGTTCAATTTCGGCAGCTTTGACAATCTGATTGACTAGAAGCTGTAGTTCTTGATTGTAGTTGCTTTTTTCGACTTTGCCTTCAACATAGTAGACCTGATTGTTTTCTACATTTTGGCGCAAGGTTCGAAAGACCGCCGGAAACAACGTTAACGACAATGAACCTGTCAGATCGTCACCTTCTACAAAGGCCATCTGCTCACCTTTTTTCGTACGAATCACTCGTACGTCTTTCACATAAATCAATAGACGAACCGTTTGCTTTTCAACAATGTCGCTGATTAGCATGACTTGTTTGGCTAAGCGTGTTTTTTTGAATTCTTCAGTTGGATGTCCTGAAAGATAGACACCGAGAAACTGCTCTTCCTGCTCTAGCTTTTCTTCTAATGAATAATCAGCTACTTCGACTTCTTTCAATTTCAAGGTATCTTCTAATAAATCCATACTGCCGCCGCTGTAGCTGATGTTTTGAATCTCACTATCAAGACTGGTAGCCAGTTTACGGCGATTCGGCTCAAGCTCATCAAAAGCGCCAATTGCAATCAACGGCTGAATATTCTCGGCCTTCAGCCATTTACGGTCAATTCGCAATAAGAATTGATCGAACGATTGAAACGGTCCACGCTCCTTACGTTCATCTAAAATATTTTGAATAAAATCTCTGCGAATGCCTTTTAAAGAGCTGAAGCCAAACATGATTTTATTATCATTCGTTAAGTAAAAGCTGTACTGACTTGTATTGATTGAAGGCTGGATAATCGTCATCTGATGCTTTCTGGCTTCACCAATATATTCCTTAATTTTAGTAGGATTGTGGCGAACGGAATGCAGGATTGCCGCATAAAATGCGCCTGGATAGTGAACCTTTAAGTAAGCCATTTGAAAGCCGATAAATGAATAGGCAAAGGCATGAGATCGGTTAAAGCCGTAGTTGGCAAAACGCTCAATATAATCATAAACCATTGTCGCTGTTTCAGTGTTGTGCCCTTGGGCGACAGCACCGGCGACAAAGTGCTTTCGTTCTTCATCTAGTACATCTTTTTTCTTTTTACTAACTGCTCGTCTTAAAATATCCGCCTGACCTAAAGAAAAGCCAGCCATCGTTGAAGCAACCTGAATAATTTGCTCCTGATAAACAATCACGCCATACGTATTTTTTAAAATCGGTTCTAAAATCGCATCGGGATAATCAATCGGCTCTAGACCTTTCTTTCTGCGAATAAATAAATCAATATTTTGCATTGGGCCCGGACGATACAAAGCATTAACCGCGGCAATATCCTCAATACTTGTCGGGCCTAATTTACGCAACACATTTCGTATCCCCGCTGATTCAAATTGAAATACACCGCTAGTTTCCCCTTTTCTAAACAATGCCAAGGTTGCTTCGTCATTCAGCGGAATTTGGTTTAAAACAATTTCTTGTTTTTCTACTCGCTTGATTGATTTTATTGCATTATCAATGATCGATAAATTGCGCAGGCCCAGAAAATCCATTTTCAGCAGTCCGATTTTCTCTACATCGTTCATAGTAAACTGCGTTAGCAAAATATCATTTGAGCCCGGCTGCAGCGGCACCAGCTCTAAAAGATCGATATCGCTGATTACCACTCCTGCTGCGTGGGTGGAAACATGACGCGGCAAGCCTTCTAAACGTACTGCCGTATCGAATAATAATCGATTGGTTTCATTGGCATTGACTAGCTCGACTAATTTTTTCGATTCAGCATACGCCGTTTTCAATGTCATTTTCAGCGCATTTGGAACAGCAGCCGACCAGCGATTCGATTCACTTTGAGACAAGCCGAACACACGCGCTACATCTCTCAATACCATTTTGGCAGCCATCGTGCCGAACGTAGCAATTTGTGCCATATGATAATGCCCATATTTTTCTCTTACATACAATAGAACTTCTTCACGTCGATTATCTGGAATATCCAAGTCAATATCAGGCATGGAATGACGTTCCGGATTTAAAAACCGTTCGAAAAGCAAATCGTACTTAATTGGATCGACATCGGTAATCGCTAAAACATAAGAAACCAAGGAACCGGCGGCAGAGCCCCGTCCAGCACCAGTGACAATTTTTTGACGATGCGCAAAAGCCATCACATCCCAGACAATTAAAAAGTAATCATCAAAACCCATGGTATGAATGATATCAAGCTCTTTAAGCAGTCGTTTTTCGTAGACATCGGTCACTTCCGCGACTCGTTCCGGCAGCTTTTTAAGACATAATTCCCTTAAGTAGTCACCTGCTGAAGCGCCGTTAGCTATCGGATAATGCGGCAATAAGCGTTGATGCAACGGAATTTCCAATGAACAAGCGGCAGCCAATTCTGCGGCATGCAGCAGCGCTTGTTTTCCAGCCAATGCTTCTAATTGTGCAGCAGCGTCTGCTTGCCTACGTAAATAATACGGCCTTTCAATCGTCGTTTCTTCGGCATTTAGTGTCATGGGCTGTCCTTTTTCGATGTGCCGCAATACCTTCAGGGAAAAACCGTCTTCTCGTTGTAAATACCGCGTTTCCTGCAGCGCAACTAGCGGTACTTCTCGACGACTGAAAAATTGAAACAATGCAGCATCCGTCTGTGGATTACAGGTAAAAGAAGCGCCGGCAAATAATGAATCCGGATCAAATAACTGCTTTAAATACTGAAGATTTTTGAGCCCCTGCTCTTCATTTTTCACTGCAATCGAAAGCTCACCTTTGTCAGGAGGAATCACAGCGAACAAATGAGTCAAATAATCTTTTATCTCATCTAAATAAAAAATTGCACCGCTCGTCATTTTTTGGCTGGAAATTCGCATAAGATGCTGGTACCCTTGCAAGTCTTTTGCATACAAAAGCAGTAAAGCGGTTTGTTCGCTGTTTTGTGGTGTATATTCAAGAGCCAGACCGATCAGCGGCTGGATATTTTCATTCTGGCAGGCTTCAAAAAATTCGATCGCACCATGTAAAACATTGAGATCCGTAATGGCTAAAGAAGTATACCCGGCCTCTTTTGCCTGCTGAACAAATTCCTTGATGCGAATGGTACTGGAAAGCAAGGAATAAGAAGTAATGGTATAAAGCTGTGGAAAAGGCATAGGACATCTCCTTTGTATAATAATTTCACTGAAAATGTAACTTTCAATTTCTTTACATTTATTAAAAATGTGCTAAACTAATAGCTAGAAAAGAGGTGCAATTCATGCGTTACATTCTTGCATTGTTATGGTCCTTTTTATTAGGACAAGTCGTTGGTTATATTGGCGGAGCCTTAACAGGCGGCACTTATGATTTCATGGCAACCACTATTATATCATTAGTAGCCGGCGTCATTATCTTATTGATCGGTCAATTAGCACCATCTAAAAAAAGAGCCGGCCAAAGCGTGCATTAATCCGTTTTGCTGTATTGCCGCGTCTCAAAGCTGCCTTAGCTTTGAAAGAAATAGCTTAAAACAAAACGAGCTCGTGTACTATAAGAAAAACCAGTTACTATCAACATTGTAACTGGTTTTTTTATGTTTTCAACCGTTTAGAAACGTTTTGTTAAAATTTTGCGAAAATTAAAGGTGGATAAACAGATATTTCCTAGAACAAAACAGGCCGTAACAATAAATACCGCACTATATCCCATGCCGTGCGCAACCGTAGAACCAACCATGGGACCTAAAACTTGCCCAAAATTGCTGAACATTTGATTGTAGCTATAAATACGGCTAACACCTTCTGCAGGCGTGATTTTGCTGATTAAGGTGTTGACTGATGGCATGAGCGCTCCCGTTGAAAAACCTAAGAAAAAGCGCAGCAACCCTAATTGAAAAGGTGTTTTAACAAAGGCCATTGGCAAATAGCAAATCAGCGATAAAACCAAGCCGGCCAACAACACTTTATGATTCCCGATTCTATCACCTAATTTTCCTAAAACGGGCGAAGAAATCACTGCAGAAACACCGGCCACCGAAACAATTAAGCCACTGACAAATAAAATATTGCCCGTATTACCGCTTAACGAACGAATATAGAGGGTTAAAATAGGACTGATACTGGTCACACCAATTTGTAAAATCAACGTCGTAACAAACAAGCCAATTAAAATGGACACATGATCCATTTTTGAAAAAATTTCTTTCGTTGTTAGTAGATCATGTTTTTCTACTGGTTTAAAATCTTCCTTCACCATAAAGATAGTTAATAAGGTAGTAATCAGCAAGACCGCACCGGTTATGATAAACACATTTTCCATACCAAACCATTGTGCTAGCGCCCCGCCAAAAGATGGCCCGATTAAAGTTCCCGCCACCGCTCCAGTCGAAAGCGTTCCTAGAGCCCAACCGCTTTTTTCCTTGGGTGCCTGTGAAGCAATCATCGCCGTAGCATTCGGAATATACCCGGAAAGAATGCCATTGAAAAAACGCATGATTAGCAGCCAATAGACATTCGGTACAAAAGCCAGTGATCCCATCGTAATGGTCATCCCTGCAGCAGCCCGAATCATCATTATTTTTCGTCCTTTACGGTCAGCCATATTACCCCAGATAGGCGCTACAATCGCTGCGGCAAATGCAGTAACTGAAATAGCTAATCCAGAAAACAGCTCTACCTGACTTTTAGGTGTGCCCAACTGTTCCACATACACCGGAATAAACGGCATCACCAAACTAATACTGGCACCTGTAAAAAAACACCCCAACCAAGCAACCATTAAATTCTTTTTCCAATCAATTATCATATTATGCGTACACCTCACAAATTCTTCACTATTAACTATACTCCAAATTTGTCAATCACTCAAAAAATAATTGCTGAAAAAAAAAGCCCTACAAAGCTGGAACAGCCTTGTAGAGCAAAAGAATCATAAGTTATTTTCCTTTAAAGGAATTAAAGAATCGCTAAAATAATAAAGTTTAAAATAAATAGTGCATTGACAATCCATAGAATGGGTGATACTTCTCTTGCTTTCCCTTTGGCTACTTTTACAACAGCGTAAAAGATAAAGCCGGTCGCAATCCCGTAAGAAATACTGTAGCATAAGCCCATGAAGATGGAAGCAAAGAAAGCAGGAACAGCTTCTTCTAAGTTTGTCCATTCAATATCTTTAAAGCTGGCTAACATCATAACACCGACTAAAATTAAGGCAGGCGCTGTTGCTTGTGCCGGTACAATAGCAATTAGCGGTGAAAATAAGCTACTTAGTGCAAACATCACAGCAACGACTACTGAAGTCAACCCAGTTCGTCCGCCGGCACCAATCCCAGCTGCGCTTTCAACATAAGTTGTTGTATTTGATGTGCCGAAAACCGCACCGATTGAAGTAGCGATCGCATCTGCAAACAACGCTTTATCCATCTTAGTAGAAAAGCCTTTGCTGTCTTCCAGTGCAAGCTCATCTTCTTTAGAAAAAATGCCTGTTCTGCGGCCTGTGCCGATAAAGGTACCAATCGTATCAAAAGTATCTGACAAGCTAAACGCAATAACCGTCATTATTACTTGAGGAATTTTTGAAGCATCGCTAAACAATGACTGCATGCCGTCTTTTCCGAAAGCAGCGCCAAAGGTGTTTCCTAATTCATTAATAGAATTTCCCAGAGAGTTTGTTTGCCAGTCAATAGTAGATAAATCTACTACACCTAGCGGAATCGCAATGATTGTCGTAGCCACTATTCCGATTAAAATTGCGCCGCGAACGTTTAAAATAACTAAAATTGTTGTTAAAACTAACCCAATAACGGCTAGAATAATTTCCGGATTATTGAAGTTCCCTAAAGCAGGTACAATGCTGTCGCCGTTGACTACGCCGTTTTCAGCTTTTGCTTGAACAGTAAAGTCCAATAAACGTGCATTTTTAATACCGACATATGCCACAAAGATCCCGATACCGCCACCGATTGCATGCTGCATGCTTTCCGGAATTGATTTAATAATCAGCTTACGAATTTTTGTTACTGTGATGACAATGTTTACCAACCCACAGATAAAGACCATTGCCAGCGCCTGTTGCCAAGTGTAACCCAGACCAAAAACCACAGTAAAGGTAAAGAAAGCATTCAAGCCCATTCCCGGTGCCTGTGCATAAGGAACATTGGCAAATAAGCCCATCACTAAGGTCCCAATAATTGAAGCAACAATTGTCGCTAAAAAGACTGCTTGAAACGGCATTCCTGTTTGAGATAATATAGACGGATTAACAAATAAGATATAACTCATTGCAAAAAACGTCGTTATCCCTGCCATCATTTCCGTTGAAATACTTGTGTTGTTTTCCTTTAACTTGAAAAACTTTTCCATGAACTTCTTTCTCTCCTCTTTGCTAGAAATTACACCTATTCAAATGAAAAAATACTACTTTAACAAAGAATAGCTGCTTCTCTTTTCAATACTTTTAAAGTATAAGTGAGCGTTAAAAGGAATTCAACAAAATATTAACTTTTATCCCATAAAATATTTTTAATGTTCGTGTTTTAAACTATAATTAGATGAAACCTACAGTAATTATTATCATTTTGTGCAGCAATATTAACTATTACTTAAAAATTGCTTATCGACATTTTCTTTCAAAAGTAAAACAGCAGCCCAGTTATCATAAAAGCATAACTGGGCTGCTGTTTTGTTAAATTATATTATCCGTTTTTCTTTAAAAAGAACCATATGCCTAGACTAACAGTCGTGCTGCCAGCAACTACATACATTAACGAGTGGTTTTCTCCGGTTTGCGGCAAATTCTTTTTAGTCGTGCTTTCCGGCAGCTCTTTGGAATTCAATGAAGAGTCATCGGTTTTATCCGTTCTTTTCGGCTGCACTTCGATTAAAAATTTTACTTTATTTTGTTGTTGATCAGAAACAACAGCAGTCAATGTCTCTTTTTCTTTCAAATTGAAGGAAGCTACATCAATCCGAATAATTCCTTGTTCATTTGCTTGGGCAACTACCTGACCAGAGGAAGCTTTCGCTGTTTCAAGTGCCGTTTCCGGTGCATTTCCTTGGAAAAGACTAATGGTGGCTCTTGGTAAGGTCACACCCATTAGATACTTATCGCCCGCATATAAGGGATCGAAAATAGTGGCTGCTTTAAGCTTCTCAACTGCTGTCGTTTGATCCTTCGATGTATCTGAGTCATCAGAAGTATCGGTATCTTGCGGTGGCTTTGGTGTTGGTTCCAGCGGCTTTTCTGAGTTTGCGTCAACCAATGTTTTCCGTCCTTCAATCGCCGCATCAATCCATTCCCCCGCAGCCTCTTTCCCTTCAATATAGCTGATAAAGGTTTCTGTATCTGGCTGAATAGCATTAACTAAGGTACTTTGCGTAAAGCCTGCAAAACCATCGCCACCGCCAAATAAGAAATCGTTAATCACAACCAAATAGGTTTCCTGCGGTTGGATCGGTGTGCCGTCTTTTTTCAGCATTTTTTTGACTTTATAAGGGGTCTCTTTTACATTCGTTTTTTCATAGGTATAGGTGAAGCCTGAAATTTGTAGAAAATAACGTTCTTCTTCATCATACTGCTCATTTAGGACTTGCTCAATCTGCGCACCGGTCATTTTAACAACCTGCATAATATTACCGAAAGGCTGTACCGCCTGTGCCGCTCCCCAAGTAATGGTGCGGTTTTCACCGACCTCCAAATCTGCGCGAATGCCGCCGTTATTTGTCATGGCGAAGTCAGCTTTAATCCCGTTTGCACGCGCCATAGCTACCTGCGCATCTGTAACTAAGTTTCCTAAAGGTGATTCCTTATTGGTATTGACTTCTCTGGTAATCGCAGTTTGATTTTTGGCTGTCCCGATTTTTTTATTTGTCACAGATGCTACCCGCTGCTCCGCATCCTTCACTATTTCCGCTACTTTTTCATCGCTTTTCGGCACATCTTTGTCAGTTGGATCAACAGGTAAGACCTGTGCTTTGGGGGTTTCAACAAAATCAGCCGTCTGCGGATCAAGTGTTCCCTGTACATCAATAAAGCCTTTTCCTTGGGAGGTGGACTGTACGATTCGTGTTTGTCCTACTACACCATTCGTATATTGATGATTGTGTCCCGCAAATACCACATCCACACTATTTTCCGGATAAATTTTGTTTACTTTATTCATAATATCTGCTGCTTCACCAGCGACTTTATTGTCTTTACTTGTTGCAGGAATATGCGCTAATACAACAATTGCATTGACTTTCTCTTTGTCTTTTAATTCGCTGGCATAATAAGCAATGGTCTGCGCTTCATCCAAAAAATCGTATTGCTCATAATGTTCTTTTAAAACAAGATTGGGAATTTCAGCGGTCACTACGCCGATAAAACCAACCTTGACCTTTTTGGTACCTGTTCCGACTTCCTTAATCGTATAAGGCTTCCAGCCAAACGGAATCTCTTCCGTTCCTTTTTTAACGACATTTCCAATGACCAACTCTGTCTTTGAGGCTTCTCTAGGATAATCCGCCAGAATACCGTAGGGATCATTCGCAGGCTTATCCCCTTTCATAATGCGATTGAATTCCGCCAGCCCTTCATCGAATTCGTGATTGCCGATTGTGCCTACGGAAACTTTCATTTGATTTAAGACTTTGATGGTCGGTTCATCTTGTAGTAATCCGGAGCTCGCCGGACTTGCACCAACCATATCGCCTGCTTGAACGCGCAGTGTTTGTGCGCCAATATTCGCTTTAGCAAAGTGCTCCTCCGCTTGATTCATGTAGCCGGCCAGTAAGGGAGCCGTTCCTGCGTTTGCAGTCTTTTCCCCAGCATCATTATAAAATGAGCCTGTCGTATTTAAAGCGCCGTGGAAATCATTAATTCCCAAAAGCTGAAATGGTATCAACTCTGTATTTCCTAACGCTGCTTGTTTTGAAACTGATTTTTCTGCGATCCCCTCTTCATTGGCTGTCACAACCGTAATGCCTGTGCCCAACACAACTAAGATTGTTGCCAATGAAATACGCCACTTTTTCTTCATTTTAAAACTCCTTTATTCTTTTATTACTCCTCACTAATCAGAGTAACAATTTCCTTACACACTGTCAATCGCTCTTTCCTACGATTAGTCAAGAGGAAAAGAATAAAAATTAATTATTGAATGCCAGATCAAATACCCCTGATACTTGTTTCATTTTTTTTATC
>NZ_JBIYEU010000028.1:0-19414 GCF_044909655.1 Enterococcus sp. UD-01
CGAATTACCAGCAAACGAAGGGGTTAACGCTGGTCTATCAAGGGAAATGGCAGGCAGCAGGTGTCAATAAATATGATGGACAAGAGGTTGAATTGTTCACGAAAATAACCAAAGCGTCGTTTTCAAAGGAGGAAATCGGCGCCTTAACTCAGAAATCTGATTTATATACGATCGCCAGTCAAACAAGCAAAACCATCACGCTGAGGTATACCAAAAAAGGGTTGGAACAAGTACAGGCAGCGACGGATTTGGACAAGATCGTACATGTGTCATTGGAGGAACTGCATTGGGATAAAAAAAGGGAACGGTTGTATTTAAACAGCAGTTATTTCTCTGATGAGCGAATCAAGTTTCAACTGAAAAAGGAAAAATAAAGGGAAAAATAAAAAGGGAAAAAATAAAAAGAAAAAAAGGGAAAAAAGGGAAAATAAAAAGTGTTGTTGTAAAACGGACGAAACGAAAGGAGTGAATAATTTAGAATGAAAAATAAAAAGTATATTCTCTCTTTGTTTGTTTTAGGGATTAGTTTAGTGATCGGTATGTTCTTTGTCAATGCTATGAACGCTAAAGGTAAAATAAAAGCGCAAGAACCGATAGAAGCGCATTTGATTAAGGATAATATCTTTGAAGATGTTACCATTACTGTTCCGGGCGAAAAAAATCGAGTGTTGGAACAAGAGGATTATCTTCAAAATAATTCAGAAGTTAAAGTTTCCATGCGCTTTAAGTTTGTAAATAAAAACTACAAGGCAGGCGACTCTTTTGTTACAAATCTGCCAGCCGGTTTTGTATATAAAGGAATTCTGGAAGGTGAGCTAAACGACTCCGTTTCATCATCAGCCACGGCTTCGTACGCGATTGATTCTACAACAAATAAATTAACCTTGACGTTTACGAAAGATGTCCCTTCAGCAGAGTATACGATTGATTGGACCACTCGAATAAATTACGCTGATGATCAAAATTCTAAACAAACCATGCTTTTTGAAACACAAACACCGACGAAATACGATATTCATTTGTACAAAAGTGATGCAAAATCCAGTGCAGCCGGAAAACTGTTTGATAAAGATGGTAAAAGTACAAGTTTTATGCCAGCTACAGGTCAATTTGAAGGCAATGTGAACTACAAACATATTGATTTATCAACCTTGAAGATAACATATACTTCAGAAATCAAACCATCAAATTGGGACGACGGCTTTGTAAAAATGACTCACAATATCGATTCACTTAAATTTTACACGTATGATACGGCCATTAACGGAAGTATGATCGGAGAGAAAAGAGAATTGATAAAAGGGCAAGATTTTACGATGACCCAGGATGCGGATGGCAGCTATCAAGTTCAATTTAAAACTCCTTTCTTCGAAGCTTTGGAAGTAGCAGAAGGGGAAACGACTTTTGATTATTCCGACTTCAACCCTATTTCCAATGGTACGACTGGAACTATCTATAACGCAGGTATATTCTTTTATGCCTATTCAAAAGCAAATGAGCAGGTATCGTCGTTTCGATTTAATTATACGTACAATGTTTTATCAGTAGGCTATTTAGGCTTAGGAAAACTTGAAGCTGATAAACAGGTGAAGGAAAATGAACGGATTGTCAAAGTGCCCATCTATATTAATGGAACCAATCAGGAGTTGAAAAAAGGGGATACCTTTACTTTAACAACTGAAGGATTGCCGGCAATTGTAATGATTGACACTGATTTGGCTCGAGAATACCCCTTATCAATTAGTCAAACTTCTGGTACTGTCACCGAAGGAACCAAGGGGAAAATCAATCACTGGCAAATTAGTACAGATGAATTTGGCAAGATCATCCTTACCTATACAGGCGACGATACAACAGAGGCGTTTGGTTTGGATCTTTATGCTGGTATTGACGATTCAATAGAGGATTCTTTCGGTAAAAATTTTGAACTTTCCGGAAATGGCTATAAAACTACTGGGAAACCGGTGTTTAAAGGGAAAAGTTTTAACTCTAAAACGGGAGTATATAATGCTGAAAAAAGTTATGTTTCCTGGGAAGCAACAATCAATTCACTTTATCAAAAAGTAACCAAGCTGACAGATACGTTTAGTGACGGTATGAAGGCAGGATCGTTGAAAAATTTAACTATTAGATCAGTTGCTTTTGGCCAGAACGCTACGTCGAGGGTATTAGTTGAGCATGAGGATTATGAGCTGATTGATAAATCAGACTCTTTTGAAATCAAGTTTTTAAAAGGTGAAATGAATGAGAAGTTGACAATTACCTACAATACACAAGTTGATCTGGATACCGTAGATCTGCAAAATTTTAGAGTTAAGAATATCATTACCCCAACGATCAAATTCAATCCAACAACTGAAAAAGAGTTGGAGACAATTGGCTATGCTTACTTGCCAGCGTATTTAAAAACCAATGCGCCCTATTTGTTTAGTAGAAACGGACAAAACAGTACCACAGAAAAAATTGAACAACGTCCGGTAAACCAAATCAAATTATTGATCAATCCGGCCGGTATGGAACTTACCAACAATAAAATAGTTATTAACCATAAGAGTCTGGATGTTTCCATATTGGATAAGAAAATTAAAGTTAATAAAGTTAAAACACTTTCTTTAGCAAATTATGGAAGCTTGATATTAGGAGAGGAAATTCCAGCAGACAGTGATGAATATCCTAAATTTACTATTGAAGATGACCAGCTTGTTGTAAGTAATAAAAAGCTAAGTGAACCGATGATTGTCAGTTTTACTTATGCAAAAAATAATTACTATAACGTGACAAAAGATATAGTGACAATCAATCAAACCACTGACAATTTGACTACGGTGAAAAAGAATAGTGATACGCTCTATTTCAATAATTGGCTGGACAGCAGCTTTGTGCTGAAAGCCAGCGATTCTTATTCTAATATTGCGGAAGGTACCTTTAAAATTGACAAAAATAATGGTTCTGCCATCATCAAAGGAACGGAAATTAATGTAGCGTATATGTTAGAGGCCAAAGAAATTAGTGCATTAAGGGAAGTAACGGACGGAGAAGGGAACCCTTTGCCGGCTGCCACAGTTACTTTAAGTACAAGCGGCAATCAGCACAAGATCATTGTCAATGCGGACAATTTAACGAATGGCTTAATTGTTAAACTTAAATGGAGCTTTGCTACCAGCGGACAGAAAACTTACTATGGAGGCTATGCTGCCTACATCGCTAAAAATTTCAATGGTGCATCTACCACGCAAAGTTATAGTGATAGTTCATATAAATGGCAGGGAAGCTTAGAAATTGACAATTCGGGAGCCGGCGGTAAAGGTGAAATGCTCTTCAGTGATTTAATTCTAAATATTGTTGATTCAGGCACAAGCACCCCTCTTTCTGGAGCGGTTTACGAGATTATCAATGAAGACGGAACGGTCATAGCAACAGAAACATCAAACAATGAAGGACAAATTATCTTAAAGGACAGCTTAGTAACAACTTATCGTATAAGAGAAGTGACTCCGCCAAGTGGTTATTCACCAAATGAAGAATATCAGGCTCCGGGTAAATCCTATACAATGTCTGCTTCAGGCGGAAATGTAATAACGATTTCTTATGCAAAATCTAGTCAATTAACGGTACATTTCAGCTACGAGGACGGAACAGATCTCGAAACAGCAGCACCCGTTACTATTGCAGGCAGCGCTGGTTCTACGATTAATTTGAAAGAACAAAAAGCGGTTGCTGATCAATTGGGACAGCTTGCGTTAGAGACGGCAGATTATCACTTCTTAGCCTTCGATAATGCCGGATTAGAAGGAACAGAAACAAGTTTGAAATTCCCATCAGGAAATGCCGATGTATACTTTAAATACGAAGGATTGCTTTCGTTGCAGGTTCCTAAGCTTTTGACGTTTGAAACTGGCTTTGTTTCTCCATTTACACAGACATTATCTTATGAAAATCAAGATGATTTTGAAGTGTCGCTTCGAGACAGTCGTCAAATAACGAGCTCTGCTACAACGAATGAAAGTAAAACGCGTGGGAATATTCGTTTGAACGCATCTTTATCAAAAGAATTTAAAACCTCTAAAAATAAAGTATTAAGAGATGCTCAACTGTATTATCAAACTGGCGGTAATAGCGTGCTGTTGAACGGCGCTGGCGGCGAACTAGTGAGTAATAGACAGGATGCAGCCAACCCTAGTCAAAAAGATTTCACTTTTATTTTAGATACGAAGACAAATAAAAGCGAAGGCTTTAAACTTGAAGTGCCAGCTAAAGGAACTTTAGCAGAAGAATATACAGGCGAAGTGACTTGGGAGATTATTCAAGAGCCTTAATAAATTAAATAATAAGACAGGAGTGACTCTATAAAGATGAGGATGCTGCTGTCTTATTATTTATTCATGAAAACCATGGATTAGCTATTTCCAGAAAGTAGCTAAGCTGGCACTTCCTTTCCGACGTAAAAAACACTATAATAATAAATAGATACTAAAAGAGAAGAGGAAGTTGTTTGCGTATATTATTTATAGGAGACGTTGTCGGATCGCTGGGAAGAGAAACTCTAAGTACCTATTTGCCTAAGCTAAAGAAAAAATACCGCCCGCAGGTAACCATTGCCAATGGTGAAAATGCAGCGGCAGGTCGGGGGATTACCGGCAAAATCTACAAGAAATTTTTACAAGATGGCGTCGATGTGGTTACTTTAGGCAATCATAGCTGGGATAACAAGGACATTTTTGAATTTATTGGCGAAGCCAAAAAAATGATTCGGCCAGCGAATTTTCCGGAAGGCACTCCCGGGCAAGGCATGGTGTTTGTCAAGGTGAATCAGCTGGAGCTGGCAGTGATTAATTTGCAGGCGCGTTCGTTTATGGTGGATTTGGATGATCCTTTCCGCAAGGCGGAGCAGCTGATTGCAGAAGCACGCAAAAGAACATCATTGATTTTTGTGGATTTTCATGGGGAAACAACGAGTGAGAAACAAGCGATGGGCTGGTTTTTAGACGGTAAGGTCAGTGCGGTGGTTGGGACGCATACTCATGTTCAGACCAATGATGCACGTATTCTCCCTGGCGGTACTGCTTATTTAAGTGATGTTGGTATGACAGGACCTTATGACGGCATTTTAGGCATGAAGCGTGAAGCGATTATTGATAAGTTCATAACGGCTTTACCGCGCCGCTTTGAAGTAGTTGAAGAAGGCCGCAGTCTTTTGTCAGCCTGTGTCATAGACCTTGACGATCAGACGGGACAGGCCAAACGGATCGAACCAATTCAAATTAATGAAGATCGTCCCTTTGAAGAATAAGTTAGTTTATAGAAGAATACGGATGTACTCCTAAAAAACTTAAAACAAGAACGTCGTTCGTTTTTGCTTTGAGTTTTTTTACTTCATTTTATTTTAGGGGAACTGTCGATTTAAAATGAATTATGTTAAAATAAGTAGACTTGAATCACCATAAAATCTAATATACTAAAGGTGTGAAATCATGGAGCCTTCCATTACAGATAAAAGAATTAACGAAGAGCTGGACAAACTATTGGCACTGATTGGCGAAGATCAGCGTATTAAGCGCTACAAAGAACTGGAAGCCAGAGTTCAAAAAAATACTAAGCTGAACGAATTAGTCGAACAAATCAAAGCTGCTCAAAAAGATGCTGTTCAGTTTGCGCATTATGATAAACCGGAAGCTGAAAAGACGGCAATTGCCAGAGCAGATGCTTTAACGCAGGAATTTGACGAGCATCCATTAGTAGTCGCTTATCGCGCACAATTGGTAGAAGCAAATGACTTATTACAGCATATCACTGAAATGATCCAATATAGAATGAATGACGAATTAGAGAAAGAAGGGTAACAATGCCGCAAAAAACTAAGAACACACCGATGATGGAACAATATTTAACCATTAAAGACCAGTATCAGGATGCTTTTTTGTTTTATCGTTTAGGCGATTTCTACGAAATGTTTTATGAAGATGCTATTAATGCTTCTCAACTTTTGGAGTTAACGTTGACGAGCCGCAATAGAAATGCTGATGAGCCGATCCCAATGTGCGGTATTCCCCATCACGCGGCGCAGGGCTATATTGATACTTTGATCGAAAAGGGCTACAAAGTAGCGATTTGCGAACAAGTAGAAGATCCTAAAACGACCAAAGGCATGGTTAAACGTGAAGTCGTTCAGCTGATAACTCCGGGAACAGTTATGAACAGCAAAGGTATTGAAGCAAAGGATAATAATTATCTGACAGCTATTGTTGAAACAGACGGTCAATTTGGGATCGCGTATGTAGACTTAAGTACCGGCGAGCTGAAAACGGCAGTTTTAGCAGATGAAGATGGCGTTATTAACGAAGCCTCAGCTTTACAAACGAAAGAAATTGTTTTAGGTACTCCTATTTCAGAAACCTTAAAAAATACGCTGAAAAGTCGCTTGAACATTATTTTCTCGGAACAGCTTGAAGCGGAAGAAAATGCTGAGTTTAGCTTTTTGACTAGTGAATTAGGTCAAGCACTTGAAGTCGAAGTGACCGGCAAGCTGTTGACTTATTTAACCACTACTCAAAAACGTAGCTTGGCGCACATTCAAAAAGCAGTCGAATATCAGCCGGATCATTTTTTGAAAATGGATCATTATTCTAAATTTAATCTTGAGCTGACACAATCGATTCGTACCGGCTTGAAAAAAGGCACGCTGTTATGGCTGTTAGATGAAACAAAAACGGCAATGGGCGGTCGTTTATTAAAGCAGTGGCTAGATCGTCCGTTAATACAGGAAAAGCAGATTCATTCACGGCAAGAAATGGTGCAGTCGTTATTAAATGCATATTTTGAACGTGCAGATTTACAAGCTGTCTTAACCAAGGTTTATGATTTGGAACGTTTAGCCGGTCGCGTGGCTTTTGGTAACGTTAACGGTCGTGATTTAATTCAATTAAAAACATCACTCGAGCAAGTACCGTTGCTGCGTGAGCTGATTATCGGCATTAATCAGGGCGAATGGAATAATCTTTTGGTTGATTTAAATCCAGTTGAAGATCTTGTTGATTTAATCGAACGAGCGATTAATGATGAAGCACCTCTAGCTATTACTGAAGGAAATGTCATTAAAGACAATTATAATGAAAAGCTGGATGAATATCGGGATGCGATGCGTCACGGCAAGCAATGGCTGGCGGAGCTTGAAGCAAAGGAACGTCAGGAGACGGGCATTAAAACATTAAAAGTCGGCTTTAACCGGGTCTTCGGCTATTATATCGAAGTAACTAAATCGAACTTGGCCAACCTTGAAGAAGGCAAATATGAAAGAAAACAAACCTTAGCCAACGCTGAACGCTTTATTACACCAGAGCTAAAAGAAATGGAAACCCTAATTTTAGAAGCGGAGGAAAAATCCGTTGATTTAGAATATCAATTATTTTTGGAGGTTCGCGAACAGGTTAAAGCCAATATTGATCGCCTACAGAAATTAGCGAAAACCATTAGCGCAGTGGATGTGCTGCAGGCTTTTGCAACAGTGAGTGAACGCTATCAATACGCGCGTCCAGTCTTAAAAAGCAACAGTAAAGAGCTGCATATCGTGGAAGGTCGTCACCCAGTCGTAGAAAAGGTATTGGGACATCAGGAATATATTCCTAATAGCGTGCATATGTCGAAAGAAAATATTATACTGCTGATTACAGGTCCGAATATGTCGGGTAAAAGTACTTATATGCGGCAATTAGCGCTAACAGTGGTAATGGCACAGATCGGTTGCTTTGTGCCGGCTGAATCCGCTGAATTACCGATTTTCGATCAGATTTTCACACGGATCGGGGCTTCAGATGATTTAATTGCCGGACAAAGTACCTTTATGGTGGAAATGATGGAAGCCAATCAGGCACTGCGGCATGCGACGCCAAACAGCTTGATCCTATTTGATGAGCTGGGGCGCGGAACAGCAACGTATGACGGGATGGCTTTGGCACAGGCGATTATCGAGTATATTCATCGCGAGGTCAAAGCGAAGACCCTCTTTTCAACCCATTACCATGAATTAACCGTGCTGGATGAAACATTAGCAGGTCTGGAAAATATTCATGTGGGCGCCGTTGAAAAAAATGGCGAGGTCGTCTTTTTGCACAAAATGATGGAAGGACCAGCTGATAAAAGCTACGGTATCCATGTGGCTAAAATTGCCGGCTTGCCAAGCGACTTGCTGGAGCGGGCTGCGACGATTCTTTCAGCGCTGGAATCAGAAGAACAGCCATTGAAGGAAATTGAAGCAGATCCAATGATTCGCGAGGAAACAGAACAGTTATCCTTATTTAAAGAAGTTTCTACGGATGAATTAAGTGTGATTGATACTTTACGAAAAATGAACTTATTAGAAATGACGCCGATGGATGCCTTGAACAAATTACATGAGCTGCAAAAACGAATCTAAACCACAGACCGAATGTATAGAAACTGAATCAGGAGATGAGCGCACGTATGGGAAAAATACAAGAGCTGTCTGAACAGCTTGCCAATCAGATTGCAGCAGGAGAAGTAGTTGAACGTCCCGCTTCGGTTGTCAAAGAGCTTGTGGAAAATGCGATCGATGCCGGCAGCACTCAAATTGATATCTTTATTGAAGAAGCCGGATTAAAAACGATTCAAGTGATTGATAACGGTGAAGGAATTGCCAAAGATGATATTCTGAATGCCTTTAAGCGACATGCAACCAGCAAGATTCATACGAGAGACGATTTATTTCGAATCCGCAGTCTGGGCTTTAGAGGCGAGGCGCTGCCGAGTATTGCTTCCGTTTCAGAGATTACTGTAGAAACGGCAGTTACTGATGAAGCAGAGGGCAGCTTTATTCAAATGAAGGGCGGAAAAGTCGAAGAGCATCGTCCGGCTGCATTACGAAAAGGCACCAAAATTACCGTAGCGAATCTTTTTTTCAATACACCTGCTCGTTTAAAATATGTGAAGACCATTCAGACTGAACTAGCCAATGTTGGTGATATCGTCAATCGTTTAGCGCTTAGTCATCCCCATATTGCTTTTCGTCTGGTTCATGATGGCAATAAAATGATGAATACTGCCGGAAATGGTGATTTGAAGCAGGCGATTGCCGGGATCTATGGCATTAGTACCGCTAAAAAGATGTTGAAGATCCAAGCCGAGGATCTGGATTTTAAGCTTTTTGGCTACGTATCCTTGCCGGAAGTGACCAGAGCCAGCCGCAATTATTTGTCAATGATTATCAATGGCCGCTACATCAAAAACTTTGCGTTAAATAAAGCGATTGTTGAAGGCTATGGCTCTAAATTAATGGTAGGACGTTTTCCGATTGCCGTCTTGGAGATTCAAATGGATCCGTTATTGGTAGATGTCAACGTGCATCCGACCAAACAAGAGGTTCGACTGAGCAAAGAGAAGGAACTAATGGCTTTAATCAGCGGAGCGATTGCAGATGTTTTAAGACAAGAACAGTTGATTCCCAACGCGGCGGATAACCTTCGTTTTAAAAAGAAAGTGGATCAGCCTAAAGTTGAACAAATGGAAATTCCTTTATCCGATCAAAACGAAGACGCAAAGCCTGTCCCTGTCCGTAAGCCGGGGAGCTTAGGCTATGATGCAGCTAGCGGTAACTTTTTTGTAAAAGAAACGCTGACTGAATTTCCGAAAGCAAAACCAGCCTTTGCTGAGATGCAGCACCAAGAATCCGTAACGCCGGATATGGATAAAGAAGCCCTTTTGGCACATGCTTTTGGATCGCCTGTACAAGAACCAGTTGCAGAGACCGTCGTTGAAGCGACAGAAAGCAGCGATACGCCGCTTTCTGAAACGTCTGAACAGGTATATGAAGAAGAATTAAGTCATCATCCTGAATTTGATTTTACCGCTAGAGAATCGGAACGTGAATTAGCCACAGCTTTGAACAAATTAGCGACAGAAAAGCCCAAGGAACGTTTTCCTGAATTGGATTATTTCGGGCAAATGCATGGCACCTATTTGTTCGCACAAAGCAAAGAGGGCTTATACATCATCGATCAGCATGCGGCGCAGGAACGAATTAAATACGAATATTTCAGAGAAAAAATCGGAGAAGTCAGCGATGATCTGCAGGAGTTGCTAGTACCGATTGTTCTTGACTACCCCAATAGTGATGCACTGAAAATCAAAGAGCAAAAGGAAATCTTGGCACAAGTCGGGATTCATTTGGAGGATTTTGGTCAAAATAGCTTTATCGTGCGTGCGCATCCAACGTGGTATCCGCCTGGTGAAGAAGAAACCATCATTCGTGAGATGATTGATATGTTTTTAACCACAGGGAAAGTTAGTGTGAAAAAGTTCCGGGAAGCGACAGCGATCATGATGAGTTGCAAGCGTTCAATCAAAGCCAATCACTATTTGAACGAACAACAGGCGCGCGTACTGCTAAAAGACCTTGCCGCCTGTGAAAATCCGTTTAACTGTCCACATGGCAGACCTGTATTGATTCATTTTACCAATTCAGATATGGAAAAAATGTTCAAACGAATACAAGATCCCCATTAAACTACGAGGAAGAAGGATGAAAAATGGCCGTTATTTTAGCTTCGCAGTCGCCTAGAAGGCAGGAACTGTTAGGTCGCATTATTTCCGACTTTGACATAGTGCCGGCGGATATCGATGAGCAAATAAAAGAAAAGATCACGCCGGAAGCTTATGTTCAAAAGATGGCCTCCGAAAAAGCCGCGTACGTGGCAGAACAATATCCCGCTGATTTGGTGATTGGTTGCGATACAATCGTAACGATTGACGGAGAAATACTAGGTAAACCTGTTTCCAGAGCAGACGCTTTGCGAATGCTAAGACAGCTAAGTGGACGAACACACAAAGTGTACACTAGTGTAGTTATGAAAAAAGGGACACAGCAAAGCTCAATGACTGTTCCTGCAGAGGTGGTCTTTTATGAGCTATCTGATGAAGAAATTGAGTGTTATTTGGATACCTTAGAATATCAGGATAAAGCAGGCGCTTACGGCATTCAAGGCCAAGGTGCCTTGTTGGTTAAAGCAATTCAGGGCGATTATTATGCGATTATGGGCTTGCCTATAGCGACTGTTTATCGCATGCTTGCCAATTTTAGTGAATAGAGAGTTATTGAAAGAAGGAAAATTATGAAATGCGCTGAAACCAGAGCTGTTCAAACTCATATTATTACGTATCCACATTTAAATTTCCACAAAACCTTATTTGGCGGACAACTAATGGCTTGGCTGGATGAAACGGCCGGGATTGTTGCTGTTCGTCTGTCAAGAGCCGCTATTGTGACTGCTTCTGTCGATCATTTGGACTTTTTGGCACCGTTGAAGGCAAGCCATTCTGTTTGTATTGAAGCGTATGTTTCCGGCGTAGGCACACGTTCCATGGAGATTTTTGCCAAGGTAATCGGTGAAGATTTATTTTCGGGTGAGCGTTATTTGGCAGGTACTTGCTTTATGACTTTTGTGGTTCCTAAAGGAGTCAAGTTGCCGTCGATTGAACCTGAAACAGAAGAAGAGCATTTTATCTGCCAAGGCTACGAAGCAAGAAAGCAGGTCAGACAAGCCAAACGCCAAGAAAGTCTTGATTTAGCAAAAAATATTGATATTAATAGTCCGTGGCATAGCTAGCGCAAACAGAAAAAGAGTGTTTTTTCTCCATTAATGCTATGATAGTATCAATAATTTAGGTAAGGATGTGGACAATCATGGAAAAACCATCGAAAGAAGAGTTAAAAGAAAAATTGTCGCCTATTGAATACGCCGTTACCCAAGAAAATGCTACTGAACGACCATTTACCGGTAAATATGATGACTTTTATCAGGAAGGCATTTATGTAGATATTGTAAGCGGCGAACCGCTTTTCAGCTCTACTGATAAGTACGATGCCGGCTGTGGTTGGCCCTCATTTACGCAGCCAATTCAAAAGCGCGGGGTTAAGGAAAAGGCTGATTTTTCTTTAGGAATGCACCGTGTGGAGGTACGCAGCAATGAAGCAGATTCACATTTAGGTCATGTGTTTAACGATGGACCGCAGGCTGAAGGCGGGTTACGGTATTGTATCAATGCAGCAGCTTTACGATTTGTACCAGTAGACCAATTAGAAGTAGAAGGCTACGGCGAATACAAAAGTCTATTCGAATAAATCCCAAAAACTTATCTAGCCTAAAAAGGTTAGGTAAGTTTTTTTGTCTATTTAAGAAAGAAGCTTTCCCCTTTTTAATCAAATATGATAAAATGATTAAATAAATAATAAAACAAAAAGAAAAGTTTGTTTAAAAAGAGAAGGAGATGAAAAAATGAAGAAAATGACAAAGTTAGTAAGTGTTGTTTTGGCGTCAACGATACTATTGGCAGCTTGTGGCAGCGGTGGTAAAACCACTTCTACAGATAGTAGTACTAAAAAGTCAAAAGCGAATGGGGAGCAATTATTTAAATTGGTAGTCCAACAGGAAATGCCTAGTGCAGATTTATCCGTAGCAACCAATACAATCAGTTTTTCAGCGTTAAATAATGTGTATGAAGGTCTGTATCGTTTGGATGAAAAAAGTAAACCGCAGCCGGCAGGTGCTGTAAAATTAGCTGAAAAAAGCGAGGATGGTACCAAATATACCTTCCAGCTTAGAGAAGAAGCAAAATGGTCTAATGGAGATCCCGTTGTAGCAGCAGATTATGTTTACGGCTGGCAGCGCACGGCAGATCCGAAAATTGCCGCTGAATATGCATTTATGTTTGAGTTAATTAAAAATGGTGCGGATGTTACCACGGGTAAAAAGCCGTTGGATGAATTAGGGATTAAAGCCATCAGCGACTATGAGTTGGAAGTAACGTTAGAGCAAGCAACTCCGTATTTTGATTATCTGTTAGCGTTCCCTTCATTTTTCCCGCAAAATAAAAAAATTGTTGAAGGAAAAGGAAAAGATTACGCAACAACAAGCGAGGCTTCTGTCTATAATGGTCCGTTTACCTTAACAGATTTTGACGGTCCGGGAACGGATACCGAATGGTCTTATACTAAAAACGACCAATATTGGGATAAGGACACGGTAAAACTAGAAAAAATTGAAGTTAAAGTAGTCAAAGAAGCTCCAACTTCTCTGAACCTTTTTCAAAATGATCAAGCAGATGACGTTATTTTGAGCGGCGAGTTGGCGCAGCAAATGGCGGATGATCCAGAATTAGTCATTGAAAAAGATGCGCGTACTTCTTATATCGAATTTAATCAAAGAGATAAAAAGTCACCATATCTTAATGCAAACTTGAGAAAAGCAATCTCTTATTCTATTGACCGCAATGCGATTGTTGATCGAATTCTAGGTGATGGTTCAATTGCTTCAACCGGATTAGTTCCAGCTGGTATGTCTTATTCGCCAAAGGACAACACAGATTTCGCGGACGAAAATAAAAACCTGCTTGACTATGATAAAGAGCAGGCTCAAAAATATTGGGCAGCCGCTAAAAAGGAATTAGGCATCGACAGCTTCAAATTTGATATTCTTGGCGATGACACTGACTCCACGAAGAAAATTATGGAATACATTCAAGGAGCGGTACAGGAAAATCTGGATGGTGTAGAGGTGACGGTTACGAACGTACCGTTTGCGGTTCGTTTAGATCGTGGAAAAAATGGCGATTTTGACGTCCTTGTAGGCGGTTGGGGTGCTGATTACGCTGACCCTAGCAGCTTTACCGATTTGTTTATTACGGGGAGTTCTTATAATAGAGGGCGCTTCTCTAATAAAGACTATGATGCTTTAGTTGAAGCGTCCGGCAAAAAAGATGCTTCAGATCCGGAAAAACGCTGGGAAGACATGGTAAAAGCAGAAAAATTATTGATAGATGAAATGGGTGTAGCACCTATTTACCAAAAAGCAGAAGCTCATATGCGTAATAAGAAAGTCAAAGGGGTCGTTGCTCACGGAGCAGGAGCTAGATACGATTTCAAATGGACCTACATCTCTGAATAAAAAGCAACAAGTCGGTACGAGCAGTTTAGAATCGTACTGGCTTGTTTTATTGCCTTTTTTAGCTATTGGTTTTCTTCATTTTGTGCTAAAATAGAAACATATGTGCGCATAAAGCGTAAGAGAGCAGTCAGAGGAATCTGATTTGCCAGAGAAAGGTGAAAGCATGTACGAGTATATCATCGGTAAAGTAACATTTATTAATCCTTATTACATTGTAGTGGAAGCGAATGGTATAGGGTATCAAGTCTCAGTAGGAAACCCTTACCGCTATTCTGGAAAAGTCGATCAGGAAGTGAAAATTTATCTGCATCAAGTTATTCGTGAAGATGCGCATACATTATATGGCTTTAGTGATTTAGATGAAAAGCAATTATTTTTAAAATTAATCAGCGTTTCCGGCATTGGACCAAAAAGCGCCTTAGCAATTATGGCTTCGGAAGATCACGGCGGGTTGATTTTTGCGATTGAAAATGAAGATGCGGCATATCTGACGAAGTTTCCGGGCGTGGGGAAAAAAACGGCACAGCAAATGGTCTTGGATTTAAAAGGGAAGCTAGGTGAGCTGGAAACCTCTGATGCAGCGGTTGAAGCCATGGCACAAACGACGATTCATTCTGCCAACCAAGCATTGACTGAAGCACTGGAAGCATTGAGCGCACTCGGCTACAGCGAGAAGGAAGTAAAACGCATTACGCCTAAGCTGGAAGAATTAGGCACACTCAAAACCGACGAATACTTGCGCAACGCTTTGAAGCTAATGATGAAACGCTAAGGAGGGTCAGCTAATGATGGAAGATGAAAGACTACTTTCAGCGCAAAGCAGTGAAGGCGAAGAATCGCTAGAAAAATCACTGCGACCGCAGTCGCTTGAACAATACATCGGTCAGGACAAAGTGAAGCAAGAATTGACGATTTATATAGAAGCTGCCCGCAATCGAGAAGAAGCCTTAGATCATACCTTGTTGTATGGACCTCCGGGACTGGGGAAAACTACCATGGCGATGGTGATTGCCAACGAAATGCAGGTAAATATTCGTACGACTAGCGGACCGGCGATTGAACGAGCCGGCGATTTGGTGGCTATCTTAAATGAATTAGAACCGGGCGACGTTTTATTTATTGATGAAATTCATCGACTTCCTCGTGTTGTTGAAGAAATGCTGTATTCAGCGATGGAGGATTTTTACGTGGACATTATGGTCGGTCAGGGCACTACAGCACATCCAGTGCATTTTCCCTTGCCGCCGTTTACTTTAATCGGTGCTACGACCAGAGCCGGCATGCTGTCTGCGCCGCTTAGAGATCGATTCGGTATTATTTCACATATGGAATATTATGAAACGAAGGATTTAAAGGAGATCGTCTTACGTTCTGCGGATATTTTTCAAACGGAAATTATTGAAGAAGGTGCCTACGAAATTGCGCGGCGTTCGCGCGGCACTCCCCGAATTGCCAACCGCTTATTGAAACGGGTTCGTGATTTTGCTCAGGTTCAGTCAAACGGAATCATTAATTCCAGCATTGCCGATCAGGCGCTTACGTTGTTGCAGGTGGATCATCAAGGCTTAGACTATGTTGATCAAAAGCTGTTAAGAACGATGATTGAATTGTACGGCGGCGGCCCTGTAGGCTTAAGCACGATAGCCGTAAACATCAGCGAAGAAACGGAAACAGTAGAAGATATGTATGAACCGTATCTAATTCAAAAAGGCTTTATCAAAAGAACTCCTAGAGGTCGTATTGCAACTCCGTTGGCTTACGAGCATTTTGGTTATGATTCCTACTATAAAGAATAAAAAAGACGTTGTTTTCTTTCTGTAAAGGAAGAAGACAGCCTCTTTTTTTGGGGATGAAACATTCGAGTAAACCAAACCATTAACAATCAGTAAAAATATACCTTGAGTTTATATTTTCTGCTCGTTTTTTGGTATGATAAACATAACTAAAAAAGTGAGGGCAAATGTATGAGTGAATCTCAAATTACCAAAAAGGCAATCTCAGCAGCGTTAATTGATTTATGCGAACGAAAATTGTTTAGTAAAATCAGCGTGCAGGATATTACTAAACAAGTAGGCTTGAATCGTCAAACCTTTTATTACCATTTCACAGATAAGCAAGACTTACTGCGCTGGATTTACACCCATGATGCATTGATTTATTTGGATTTAACGGAAGTCAGCATTGATAACTGGGAAGAACAAGCATTGAAAATGCTAAAAGCCATTCAGTCGAAAAGTGATTTCTACTATAATACGGTGAGTTCAGATTCTGACGTATTAAGAGCCTGTTTTTCTACAATTACGAATCAATTATTTATTAATTTATTTGAAGAAATGGACGAAGAAAAGCAGCTTCTCCCAGAAGACAAAGAATTCTACGCACGCTTTTTTTCCTATGGCTGCAGCGGCGTGCTGATTAATTGGATATTAGACGGCTATAAGGAATCGCCATTGGAAATTGCAACACAGCTATTTCGTTTAGCAAAAGATACAGAGTTCTTTTCCTATCGTCTTTACCAAAAAGAAAATGACTAGTTGTGACAGATAGAGAAGAGTGTCTAAAAAGCGGACAGGCTGAAAAGGCTATCACAAGACTTTTATGAATAATCGTTGTACGCTGATTTTAACGAATAAATCGGAGGGATTTTCATGAAAAAAAGACAGCTTGGGTTGGCCGCTGCTAGTCTGTTAGGTGCCGCTTTTTTTGCTAAAAAGTTGGCTGCTGAAAAGAAAGAAGTCAAAGAAGCGAAAATAGAAGAAGAGATTAATAGTCGTTATTATGGCGATAAGCAGGTCTACCTGATTGGCGGCGGAATTGCTGCTTTGTCTGCTGCGGCTTATTTGATTCGTGATGCGAATTTTAGTGGGAAAAATATCCATGTCATTGAAGGCCTGGATATTCTTGGCGGCAGCAATGACGGTATTGGAACCAATGAAAAGGGCTTTGTCACTCGCGGCGGTCGTATGCTGAATGAAGAAACCTATGAAAATTTTTGGGAGTTGTTTGACAGCATTCCGTCTATTGACTGGCCAAATCATAGCGTGACAGAAGAAATTTTAAATTTTGATCATTTGCATCCTACACACGCACAAGCGCGTTTAGTCACCAGCAATCAGCAAATTCTCGATGCACATACGATGGGCTTTACTCATGAAGATCGACTGGCTATGACGAAACTGCTGGCGGCTTCTGAAGAAAGCTTGGATGACTGTACCATCGAAGATTGGTTTGGACCGCACTTTTTTGAAACGAATTTTTGGTATATGTGGCAGACAACCTTTGCTTTTCAAAAATGGAGCAGTCTCTTTGAATTCCGTCGATATATGAACCGCATGATTTTGGAATTTTCACGAATCGACACACTGGCAGGCGTAACACGGACGCCGTTGAATCAATACGACAGCGTTATTATGCCTTTAAAAGCTTTTTTAGAAAAGCATAGAGTTGATTTTACTTTAAATGAAACGGTCGTTGATTTAAGCTTTGCACCCGGAGATGAGCTTACGGTAACTGCGTTGACCTTTGAAAATGGCGAAACAATTGAGCTGGCTAAAGACGATGTAGTTATTATGACTAATGGAACAATGACAGACAGCTCAACTCAGGGAGACTGGAGTCATCCGGCACCCGCTGTTATTGAAGAAGCACGTTCTGCCAGACTTTGGCGTACGATTGCAAAGAAAGGAACAGGCTTGGGCGATCCAGAACCATTTTTTGGTCATGAAAATGAAACAAATTGGGAAAGCTTCACAGTGACCTGCAGCGGAGACAGCTTGTTAAAACGCATTGAAGAATTTTCAGGTAATATTCCCGGCTCCGGTGCCTTGATGACGTTAAAAGACTCCAGCTGGCTGTTAAGTACAGTAGTGGCTGCCCAGCCGCATTTTCGAAATCAGGATCCGGATACCACGATCTTTTGGGGCTATGGTATTTATACGGACAAAGTCGGTGATTATGTGAGAAAGCCGTTGCGTGATTGTACAGGTGAAGAAATTTTGTACGAATGGATTTGTCAGATGGGCTGGCAGGAGGATTGGGAAGAAATTAGTCAGGATATTGTAAATGTTATTCCAGTTTATATGCCGTATATCGACGCACAGTTCCAGCCCCACAGGCTGGCAGATCGTCCGCCGGTTGTACCGGAAAACAGTACTAACTTTGCAATGGTCAGTCAATTTGTGGAAATTCCTAAGGATATGGTTTTTACAGAAGAATATTCTGTTAGAGCAGCACGAATTGCGGTATATACTTTATTCGATATTGACAAAGAAATCCTTCCGGTTACATCCTATAATCGGGATGCTAAAGTGCTGGCACAAGCAGTACGGACGATGTTTCGCTAATTTTATAGCTAAAAGCTGAGATCGCTGGACTTTGCTCTTTTATTTTTGAAGAGCGTCTTTGATTTCAGTTTTTTTATGAGTGGTGAAAATTAGTTGAGAATAGAGCGAATCAGTCATTTTGTGATATGCTAGGAATTGTATGATTAAACTAATAGAAGGAGAACGTATGAATGAAGATTTTATTCGTTTGTTTAGGTAATATTTGTCGCTCACCAATGGCTGAAGCTGTGATGAAGGAAAAATTGGCTAGTAGTGGTTTTGCTGATAAAGTGACTGTCGCTTCAGGGGCAACTAGTCGCTGGGAAGAAGGAAATCCTCCACATCCCGGAACACAAAAAATTCTAAATAAGCATAATATTTCCTTTGAAGGAATGTATTCTACTCCAATAACCACACAGGATTTTGAAAACTATGACTTACTCATTGGCATGGATAACAGCAATGTGGAAGACATGAAACGCATTGCACCAGCCGGTACGACAGACAAGATTCATCTCTTTATGGAGCTGGTGAACGGTAAAGAAACGGAAGAGGTTCCGGATCCTTATTACACCGGTGATTTTGATCAAACCTATCAAATGGTTAACGAAGGTACAGAGGCTTGGCTTGCCTACTTGAAAATGTCACTATAATAAAAGACAAAAATCTGGAAATCTCGGTCTTAAGATGGATGTTTCTTCAATGTAAAGGCTTTACAATAAAAAAGTAGAGTATTCAGGGAAGAAATGAAGCATTAATAAAGTAAAAAAGATTGGAGAGAGAAGGATGCAGCGTTCTTATACATCGATTGTCTATGAAATGAGTTTATATTATGGTTTGTTGGCTATTGTGCTGCCTTTAATTTATGCTGTGACAAATCAGCTTTCATTTTTTGCTGTTTTTAATATAGAATGGCTGTCTGTATCTGTTTTCTTGTATCCAATTGTACTGATATTAGCTGTCATTCGTTATGCAATTTATCATTTCAAAAAAATCGGACCATTATCGTGACAATAAAAAAGAGAAGAACAGTGGCGGTTCATTAGGAAGTGCAACTACTTTTTGATACAAAATAAAAAGAGCAACTCAATTTGATCTTGTTAATCGATAATCAACGGGTGAAAGATACCCTAATTTTGC
>NZ_JBIYEU010000029.1:0-17704 GCF_044909655.1 Enterococcus sp. UD-01
GTCGCTTTGGCTCGAGCAATTGGAGTAAAAGACGACGAATGCGCTTTTCGCATTGGCGGATTTTATGAAATTGCCGAAGAGCATGACTTTTGGACACCGTTTATTCAAGGTTGAACCACAAGTCGCTTTGGCTCGAGCAATTGGAGTAAAAGACGACGAATGCACTTTTCGCATTGGCGGATTTTATGAAATTGCCGAGGAGCATGACTTTTGGACACCGTTTACCCATAAAAAGAGAGCGCAACAAAACCGTTTTTTAGTTTTGTTGTGCTCTCTTATCTACTTATTTAGCTAGCCAATTCGCTACCTCATTTAACGCTTCATTAATACCTGCAGGATTTTTTCCGCCTGCTTGAGCCATATCCGGACGACCGCCACCGCCGCCGCCTACAAGAGGAGCAATGGCTTTAATCAAATCGCCAGCTTTTAAGCCTTTTTCGTTAGCTGATTTGCTCATGGCAGCCAGCAAGCTGACTTTTTCTTCCTGAGCAGTTGCCAGAACCAAAACATCTGATAATGCCTTTTGTTTCCATTGATCCGCTAATTGACGTAATTGATTCATATCTTTTACATTCACTTTCGCTGCAATGTACGTCGTGCCGTTTGCTTCTTTTACGTCTTTAAAGATATCGCCTGCCTGCTGATTTGCCAGCTTTCCGGCAAGCTGTTCATTTTCTTTTTGTAAATCGCGTAATTGTTGCTGCAATTGTTCCGTCTTGCTGACTACTTCTTTTAATTGCGGCGATTTTACAATTCCGGCAATCGTTTTTAATTGTTTTTCTTCTTCGTTCATCAGCTCATACGCTTCTTTGCTTGTTACAGCTTCAATCCGACGAACGCCGGCACCGATGCCTGATTCAGAAACAATCTTGAAAATACCAATATCTTCTGTATTGGTTACATGGGTTCCACCGCACAGCTCAATGGAATAACCACCGATATTTACGACGCGAACTTCTTTACCATATTTTTCACCGAACAAGGCCATCGCACCCATGTTTTTAGCCGTATCAATATCTGTTTCAATCGTTTCTACCGGGATAGCTGCCCAGATTTTTTCGTTAACAATCTTTTCCATTTCAACAAGCTCTTCCGGTGTGACTTGTCCAAAATGAGTAAAGTCAAAACGTAAATGTCCCGGTGCCACTAATGAACCTGCCTGATTGGCGTGATCGCCTAATACATCTTTTAAGGCACGATGCAACAAGTGAGTGGCTGTATGATTTTTCAAAATACGGTTACGCATTTTCTCGTTGACTTGTAAATGATAGGTTGCTCCCTCTGCCAATTTTCCGGTAACCTGAACCGTGTGTAAAAATTGACCGTTTGGTGCTTTTAAGACGTTTTCTACATGCGCAACAATTGTGCCGTTTTCATCGGAAATTGTCCCATGGTCAGCAACTTGTCCACCCATTTCAGCGTAAAATGGTGTTTCTGCAAAAATCAATTGTGCCTGACCTTCTGCCAGTTCATTAACAATTTCTTCTTCTTTTAAAATAATCAACAGCTGGCTCGTTGCTGCTAAAGTGGTATAGCCGACAAATTTGCTGGCTACTTTAATATCCGTTAAAACTGCAGACTGCACACCCATTGAGATTTCCTTGCTGCGAGCCGAACGAGCACGCTGTCTTTGAGCATCCATTTCCTTTTCAAAACCAGCATGATCGACTGTTAAACCTTCATCTTCAGCGACTTCTTCCGTCAGCTCAACCGGAAAACCATAGGTATCATACAGCTTAAAGATATCCTTCCCATTTAACGTTGTTTCATTGGCAGCTTTCACCTTTTCGATGACTTCCGTTAAAATCTCCAAGCCTTCATTGATCGTTTCGTGGAAACGTTCTTCCTCTGTCCGGACAACTTTTTCGATAAATTCCTTTTGCTGCAGTACTTCTGGATAGTAGCTGACCATAATCTCGCCAACTACCGGGACTAATTTGTATAAAAAGGCTTCGTTCAACCCTAATTTTTTCCCGTGCATCACAGCCCGACGCAATAAACGACGCAAAACATAGCCGCGGCCTTCATTAGATGGCAAGGCCCCATCTCCAATTGCAAATGACAATGCCCGAATATGATCTGCAATCACTTTAAATGAAATATCCGTCTGCGGTTGTTCACCGTATTTGACTTGACCGCTTAGCTTTTCTACCGCTTGAATAATCGGCATAAACAGGTCGGTTTCAAAGTTGGTTGGCGCCTCTTGAATAATGGACACCATCCGCTCCAAGCCCATGCCCGTATCAATATTTTTATGGGGCAGCGGTTCATACGTATCATCTGCTTGATGGTTAAATTCAGAAAATACCAAATTCCAGATTTCCAAATAGCGTTCATTTTCCCCACCCGGATAATTTTCCGGATCGTCTTCCGCTAGATCGTTAAAGCTTTCACCGCGATCATAAAAAATCTCTGAATCAGGACCACAGGGACCTGCGCCAATATCCCAAAAGTTATCTTCAACATCAATGATATGGTCCATTGGCAAGCCGACTTCTTCATGCCAGATTCGTTTCGCTTCGGTATCTTTCGGATAAACCGTTACATATAATTTTTCCGGATCAAAGCCAATCCATTCTGGGGAGGTTAAAAATTCCCAAGCCCAGTGAATCGCTTCTTTTTTGAAATAATCGCCAATTGAAAAGTTACCTAGCATTTCGAACATGGTGTGATGGCGTGCTGTTTTCCCTACATTTTCAATATCATTTGTACGAATGGACTTTTGCGCGTTGGTAATCCGCGGATTTTCAGGCACAACCGAACCGTCAAAATATTTTTTCATCGTTGCCACGCCGGAATTAATCCAAAGTAACGTTGGATCGTTAACCGGAACTAAAGATGCGCTTGGTTCAATCGTATGTCCCTTTGATTTAAAAAAGTCTAAATACATTTGTCGTACTTGACTGCTTGATAATTGTTTCATCGTATACCTCTTCCTTTATCCACATAATTTTTGTAAACAAAAAACGATACTCACTGCAATCCAAGGACGAGAACTCGCGGTACCACCTTGCTTGCAATGAATATCGTTTGCATTCATTACCTCTTACTTTTCCACTAACGCTGGAACACGGTGATATTTCTATCACATCTTCACGAAAGAGAGCAGATAAACGTTGTGAAGCATTTCTTTTCAGCCGGGAGAAATGTCTCTTGTCTTCACAATTAAACGTCTATAAATTCTTTCAGACATGTTGAATTATAAGGATTTTAAGCACGTTTGTCAATAAGTAAATGACACTACTCTACTTGATTTAGCTGATAGCTGTATTTGTAGACTACTTTACCTGTTTGTGCCTGAAGCTTATAAACATCTTTTCCGGTCAGCGCATAAATCTTGTCCTTTTCAGAAAAGACCTGTACATCAGCCAAATCAGTATCTTCGGAAAGTGCCAGCGTAGCCTGCCAGTAAATCTTTGGCTCTTCTGTAGCAACAAGCGCCAATTCAGCATTTTTAGCATTACGTTTGGCCTTATAGACTACTAAAGCGGTTTGATCATTTTGCTTAGTGCCTAGCGTGACCTCAAGCAGCTTTGGATATAAGGCCGCTACTTGTTTCTGCAGGTCAGTATTTTCCCTGCTGCTGGTATGTTCGAGCGCAAAAAGATTTTGATTCCTAATGATCTCTTGGTACTCTTCTTTTTCGGTCACTTGGTTTGTCTTTAAATCGACCTTGTAATAGTTGCCGTCCAAGCCATAAAAATACAATACCTCTTTGACAATACAATAATCAGTATAAGCGTAGCTTAAGTTGCCATCTAATTCCGGAATCTCTTTTATCCATTCCTCTTCACTCAGCTTCTGCTTGCCGGTCTTTTGATCAAGAAAATACACAGACTCTTTTTTGGTATTAACCATAAATAGCCCGTTTGGCGTAGCGCCTATCAAGTATTCCTGCCAGCTTGAGTGGCGATGCCAGTTTTCCTTGCCAGAATTCAGATCAATACTACTTAGTAAAAAACTGGTGTTACTCGTCGAAATACCATTGGTCGTACCATTTGGAACCCTTTTTTCAACTTTATTAACTAACATCGGCCGCTTTTCATTGGAGATGACAATCGGTGATTCAGATGTAAAAACGATTTGAGAAAAACCGGTAGTAAATATCAGTAGAAAGAAGCTGCCTATAAAGAACTCTACCACTAGCATTCCTATGAAATATTTTAGTGATGCCCGTATGTTTTGTTTCTTTTTTCTACGTATTAAAAAAAACAACACAGCGGATACAACGATCACTAAATAGATAATGACCAACACGATATCGCTATATAACCACCCGGTAAAACGCCAGTTCAACAAAAATTCAGGCTGTAATAAATACAGCATCAATGAACCTAGCAAAAAACAAACAAGAAACAGACCGACAAAGGAGCTTAACACTCGACTAAATTTGAGCCCGCGCCCTCTGGTGTTCATTAATTCCTTAAACCAACGATAAAACTGCCAAATAACCCCTGCATAGACGAGAGCAAGCACTACATTATGAACCATATTTTGATTGAATATATACAAGTTAAGCCATTTTTGAATGAAATGAATCATTTTACTCCTCCAACCTTATTTTTTACTCAATAACTAGCGCTTTACGGTAGCTATAACAATCCGGGTCTAAGCGCTGCTCCTCAAAAAGCTGATGACTTGAACGATAATAGGTGGACAAAGGTAGCATGCGTTCAATCAAGCTTCCTCTGTTGCTGTAATCACTTGAAAGCTTCAGCACCTGACTATCCGCTGTCAGCTCATATCGTTTTTTCTGCGTGTCAAAGACCAAACCGAACATATTTGAGCCGATCATTTTGTGTCTGATTTGCCGTCCGGAATGATTATTGGCCAATAACAATTCATTTCCCCAGCGAAACAGCCGTCTGGTGCCTGCCCCCGCTGCAAATTCCCATTGGTCCTCTGTCAGTAAGCAAAAGCCTTGCTTTTTCAAGCTAGCGGACAATTCCTGATGCGTACACTCCTGATGACGATAAACAAAATACGCATCAGCTCCCGGAATAAATTCCAGATAAACCTGATTATTCTTCAAAAGTGTAGAGGGAAATGACCAGATCAAGCTTTCTGCAGCAGTCAACGCAGGGAAAATTTGTTCAAAAACGTGTTGCTGATATGGCGCAAACTGCTCCGCGTCCCCATCAAAAGCACCTGTCACGGTATCAATCATCCCGATAAATTCTGTACCGGCCGGTAAGGCGTATTTTTGTACAAACATCGCCGGAATCTGAACTTTTCTAAGCTCAGTCGTCGCATGATTGATATAATTGGAAATCCCCTCCAAGGAGGTCAAATCGTAGGGACATTCTTCTTGAACCCACTGATTCATTGGCGGAATCAGTTCATTCGTCAACGTAGTTTTAAACGTGCTTTTAGCCAAATGATCTGCATCATAGCCCAGCAATTCATGCGCCCGTAATCCTTGCGCACCTAAATCCCAGCCGAGAATCGCCGCTCGATTTCCAGGTACAAAAACAAACGGCTCACCGTCAAATTCCAGCTCAAAAGTACGGCATTTAATCCCGTAAAGCTCAAAGCTCACCAGTTCAACTGCCGTAATGTTTATTGTCTGCGGTATAAAATTCAGTATAAGCTGCTCCAACAATGCATATTTTTCCGTATCTGTATGTTTCTTCCAATTCGTCCATTCAACATGCTCAAATAAATTCACAAAAACACCTCCTCGTAGGACCTTTCAACATCTGTTATGATTAAGTATACCATTGAATGGTTTTTTGATTAAGAAAATTCTAAGGAGGAGTATTATGAAGATTCATTTTGGCAACGAGCGCTGGCATCAAGCGGCCAGCTTAGCCTTACGCTACGAAGTTTTTGTCTTAGAACAAGGAATTTCTCTGCAGGCAGAGTTTGATTCATTGGATACAGCAGAACGCTGCTATTTTACTGCCTACGAGCAGCAGCTGGCGTTAGGAACGATCCGTTATCAGCAGTTGGACAAGCATACGATTCAGCCTGATCGTTTTTGTGTGAAAAAGGAGTATCGCGGCAAGGGCATCGGTACCTCTTTATTGCAGCAGCTGGAATCAAAAGCCTTTACACAAGGATATCGCTGCAGTGTGCTGTCAGCAGAGAAAACAGCCATTACTTTCTACGAAGCATGCGGCTACACCGTAATCTCTGACTATTATTTAGAGGATGGGATTCTCTGCGTAAAGATGCAAAAAAAATTAGAGCTTAAGTTGAAATGAACAATCATTTCAACTTAAGCTCTATAATTCCCGTAGCTTCGAAACAAAGATAAGCTTGTTATTGGTTAGAATTTTTCTTTGCTTTTCTCACCGAACGAGTTTGCTGACGACGTTCGATTTTCCGCTTTTGACGATTGCTTTCAGAAATCGCGCGATCAATTTTCTTTTTGTAGCCCGGCTTAATTTTTTTCTTTTTCTTCTTCACTAAACCGACTAATGTGGTATCAAGAACCTCTTTACTTTTTTCCCGTTTCGTCCGTCTGTTGCGGTCATAGGTTTCGCTGATTTCACCGTTTTTAATTTCTTTTGGTTGGAAGGTAATCCCCAGCTTTTCGATTTCTGTAATGGCTTCTTCATCGGCTGGTGAATATAGCGTAATCGCTGTTCCAGCTAACCCATTACGTCCCGTTCTGCCGACCCGATGAATGAAAAAGTCCAAATCACTCGGCACTTCCGCATTAATAACATGAGAAACACCCTCAATATCGATTCCGCGAGCAGCCAAATCCGTTGCAACGACATATTGGAATTCTAAATCCTGAACCTGACGCATCACACGTTTGCGTTCACGCGGCGTAATATCACCATGAATTTTAGCAACTTTTAAGCCCTGACCCTTCAAATAATCAGTGATTTCATCTACCCGCTGCTTCGTATTCGCAAAAACAATCGCTAAATAAGGATGCCCGACTGTCAACAATTGATAAATCAGACGATTTTTATCTTTCCCCTTTGTGGAAATCAGCCAGTTATCAATTGTTTCAGAAATAATCGTTTTTGGCTGAATATGTTCAGTGACTGGATTTTCCATATATTTTTTCAAAAATGGTTTCAATTTTTCAGGAATTGTCGCTGAAAACACCAACATCTGTAAATGATCCGGCAAACGCCCCGCAATTTGATCCACTTCTTCTAAAAAGCCCATATCCAAGGTCATGTCCGCTTCATCTACGACAAAAGCAAACGCAGTATGCGCTTTTAGCGCTTGCTCATTCATCAAATCTAAAATTCTTCCCGGTGTCCCAATCACAACATGAGGCTGTTGGTGTTTTAACTTAGCCAGTTGGCGCTGTTTGTCTGTTCCACCGACAAAATTAGAAACACGTATTTCCGGTTGACTAAATTGGGCGATTTGCTGCGCTTCTTTATAAATTTGATTCGCCAGCTCCCGACTAGGAGCTGTAATCAACATTTGAACCTCATCCAATTGAGGATCGATTTTATTCATCAATGGCAATAAAAATGTATGGGTTTTTCCACTGCCTGTTTGCGATTGACCAATAACACTTTTTCCTTTTTTAATAACAGGGATTAAGGTTTCCTGTACCTCTGTTGGTTGTTCAAATCCTTTATCTGCTAATGCTTCCATAATAAAATCATTGAATTGAAATTGTTTAAATGAACTCATTTTCTCACCGCTTTCCAAACTTGTTGTCTAAGTCCTCATGCATTATAACATAAAAAACGTCAATTCTTAGTTACTTTCTGCGTTTTTCACTCTTTTTATCGTACTAATAGTGTACGTATGACTCGCTTTTTCATAAAATAGGCGCCGCTTTCTGCGGACAAGAACATACCCCACATTCAACACGAAAAGGAAAAGTAAAAACAAGCAAAAGAGAAACAGCATTAACGTTACTAGCTGCAGCATTCGATTAGAAGAGTTCAATAAATCGGCTGAACCAGCTAAAAAGGAACTAATTATCCCGTAAACAATATACAAATAACCGTACCTAACCACTAATGATTTAAAACGAATCTTTTCACGCTGCTCTTCCACTACCTTAATTCGAACAATTTTTTTCCCAAGAGTTTCTCCATTGGTCAAGGTCGGTAAAATCATAAACACGAGCAGCACCATAAAAAAGAACCATAAACGCTGTTCCAAAAGCGGATAAGGCGCAATCCACTCTTTATATTGTGGAATGAAATTTGCCAGAAAGATTAAGATGCTTTGAACTACGGAAATCATTAACCAATCTAAGCAAAAAGCGACAAAGCGCCGAAATAAGCTGACGGACTGTCCTTTTTCATACGCACGCTCATCCATTTCATCTCTAGTGGGAAACAAGAAGGTCAACATTGGTGTTACCGCATAACCGACAATCCCGCCAAAGGTATTATTAATCAGGTCATTCACATCTGCTAAACGATAAGGCCGAGGATAAATAAAATACAAACTGCTTAACTGTGTCAATTCAAAAAATAAAGACAATAAAAAGCTTGCTAATACTACTTTTTTAAACGAAACCTTGTAATAATAGCGTAAATAAACGCCGAACGGTACAAACAACAGCATATTAAATACAGGCTCTAAGACAACATTCTGCCTTAATGCTGGTACAAAGGTTTGCGGGTCGTGAAGATTCAGTACCGTTTCCTGCAAAAAACGCTGAACGAAATGAAAGGGCCGCAGTTCTAAATATTGACTAGTGTACTGAGCCACCTCGGCACGCGGCGGCAGCGGTAAAATAATTAAGAAATACGCACAAAGCAAATAAAACACAAACGAATAAAGCACAACCGCCCGCCACAGCAAAAAAGTGCCGTATTTACGATATTCTCGAATAACAAGTACAAATGAAATCGCCAATGCTAAAAAAGGAAAAACAATTATCGCCGTTTTTATAGGCATTGTATACACGGACATCGTCATCACCTCTTGAGTATCAGTGTAGAGGAAAAGCGGCATTTTGTCATTTGAGAGAACCTTCATTATCCGAAAATATATTTTGCAAATCAAAAAAATTGCAGTATGATGAAACTAGCTAAAGAAACTGGAAAACTATTTTTATTTTAAAACAGCTGCTGGTTCCTTTTGCTGGTCGAATTATTTATGTTTTAGGAGGTTTTCAGGATGTTAAATCCCTATTTTGCTTTTGGCGTACCGCTTTTTTTGATTGTTCTATATATTATTTTTGCATTTATTCGAAATAAAAGTCATATACGTTATATTGGGTTTGTGCTTTTGTTGATTGCAACCTTTATGGTGGCTTTTAGCTTTCAGGTGTTGCAGGGGTATTGGACAATTGAACGTAATCATCCTTTAAGCTATTCACCAAACCTTTTATGGTTGCCGCTACTTTTGGGTGCCGTTTTAGCAATAGTGAATATTTGGCGTGGGGTAAAACGATTACGATCATTTAAAGAGGATTCAACTAACTAGAAAAAGAAAGTTGTTGGATTAATATGGATGAATAATTCATATATCGATATTTTTTACCAAAAGAAAACAAAAACAGACTTTCTTGTTCTTTGATATGATACAATAAAAGAACAGAGAAGATATGACGGTGGCGACTTCTGAAGGGTGGTGGTGCTTATGAATGTAAGTACTAAAATCTTTAGAAAGGAGCAAGCCTTTTGTCCGCATTAGAAGCAATTCAGCTGATACTAAGCTTTGGTATGTTCACCATCGCTTTAATCAAGCTAATTGTGGAATTGCTTAAAGACAAAAAATAACCGTCAGCTTTATCCAGGCAACGGTTATTTTTAGAAAAATAATTTAGTCTAGTTACCGTCTTAAACGGCTCTGTTGAAGAGGATATGTTCGCGCATATCTTCTTTACAAATTTATTATAGCACAAAAATGGTTATTTTCACATTTCTAATTACACTGAACAGCAGGTTTGTTTATTATTCATACCTATTCCTCCAATTACTATGGACTTTTCAATAAAAAAACCGAGTATTAGACTAATTGTCCAAACACTCAGTAAAAGTTCACAATCCAAAAGATCTACTAATTTTTCTTCACAAATTCAGATTTAAGCTTCATCGCACCAAAGCCGTCCACTTTACAATCAATGTTATGACCATCCGCTGCATCCATAACCAAACGAATGCCTTTCACTTTGGTTCCTTGTTTGATGGCACCGCTTGCGCCTTTGACTTTTAAATCCTTAATCACAGTGACATTATCGCCGTCTGCCAATACGTTACCGTTAGCATCTTTGATGACTGCTTCTGTTTCTGGGGTAGCTTCTGTCGGTGACCACTCATGCCCACACTCTGGACAAATCATCATGCCGCGATCCTCATAAGTATAAGCTGAACTGCATTCCGGGCAATTTGGTAAGTTTTCCATTTCATTTCTCCTTTAGTTGATCAGTTAGAAAGCAATCAGATATCATCACCTGACTGCTTTCAATCTTATTTATTTTATCGTACTTTTAAGAGAAAGAAAAGCCTTGTTGGCAGAAGAGCCCATAAGCACTTACTTCGCTTTTTGTCCTTTTTCTACATAAGAAAGATCATTCACACTATCAACGGTATATTTACCATCTTTATACGTTACTTTTGAAATACTGGCATTTTTCAATCCACCATCCGGCAGCTCTGCATTTGGATCTAGTTCACCTAATAAAGTGATGATACTCATACCATGAGAGACGATCAAGACATTATTAGCCCCTTCTTTTTCCGCGTCTTTTACCACATCATCCAAAGCATTCCTTAAACGCTTAATAATTGTTTGACTGTCTTCTGCTAGCCAATTGACGCCTTCTTCAACATTTTTCTTGTCTAACTCTGATAAAACATCAGCAAACTCAAGAATGCCTTTATAAAAACCCACTTCCTGCATCCATTCATTGTATTCATCAAGAGTTTTTCCCTGTTCCTTTGCAACAGCAGTCAACATATCATCATTCATTTGTCCTTCATACGTACCAAAATTATATTCTCTTAAGCGTTTATCCTTCGTCATCTCTTTTAACATGTCCGCTTGTCCATTATTTTGGAGTACCAGCTCGGCTGTTTCGATTGCTCGTCCACTATCACTAGTCACAACTTTATCAAATTTTACGTCAGATAATCCTTTGCCCAGATATTCTGCCACTTCAATTCCAGCTGGTGTCAAGGGTGCATCAATCCACCCTTGAGAGCGATTTACCGTGTTCAACATCGTTTTCCCATGGCGTGTTAGATAAATCACTACTTCGGAATCATTCTTTTCTTTTGCATCTACCTTTTTTTCATCGGTTGCTGCCCCATTACCACAACCTGCTACTAGCATTGCTACAAATAACACCCCAATAAATAATTTCTTCAGTTTCATTGTTTTGTCTCCTCCACCCTAAGTATTATTCATTGAACAGAAATAGTGCCTCAGCTGCTTCATAAAAAAAACCCAACTATACCAACTAAAATTACTTGGTATAATCAGGTTTAGCTTGTCACAGACAATCACTATCCACTATTCAACTGACATTAGTATAATTGATCCAGCACCCATTGTAAACACTTTCATACATTATTTTCTAAAATTTTCACAAAGTTGTTGGAGCTCATTATAAATGCTAGCAACTTCTGCTATATCTTTAGCATTTGCACCACTGGCCAATGGATGACCGCCGCCGTGATGTTTTTTAGCCAACTCATTAATTACCGGCCCTTTAGAACGCAGTCTTACTCGATAATACCCTTCTGGCTGCTCGACAAAAATCCCCCAAGCAACAACTTCATCAATGGTGCCCGGCAAAGAAACGATCGCCGCCGTTTCAGAATCAACGATGCCCAGTCCAGTTAAAAGACTCTGCGGAAGCAGCACTTTTGCTGCTCCATTTGCATCTACTTGAATATTTTCATAAACATAACCGGCTAATTTAGCGACGCGCATTGGAATTTGCTCCAATTCACGATTTAAATCAGTAGGATTAAACTTATAAGTCATCAGCTCTGCCGCTACTGTCAGCGTATGAGCGGTGGTTGCTGGGTACAGGAAACGACCAGTATCGCCGACAATTCCAGCATAAAGCAGTCTAGCTGCTTGGTCATTTAAAACTAATTCATCCTGATGCTCATGATAAAAATCAAAGATAATTTCACTACAGCTGCTGGCCTGCGTATTGACCCAAACCAGATCGCCATATGGATCATCGTTCGGATGATGGTCGATTTTAATCAATTTAGCGCCTCGTTCAAAGCGCTGATCGCTGATTCTTGGTGCATTCGCTGTATCTGTTACAATGACCAAAGACCCTTGATAAATCTCATCTGCTACTTCATCCATCGTTGCTAAAAAATCCAAGCCTTCCACAGGTCCGCCAACTTGAAAAATCTGCTTTTCCGGAAAACTAGCTCTTAGTATCTCTGCCAAACCTACCTGTGAACCCAGTGCATCCGGATCAGGTCGTTGATGACGATGAATAATAATTGTATCGTAGGCTTTAATTGCCGTTAAAATTTCTGTTGTAACATCCATGCTTCTCTCTCCTTTTACGTACGCTCCATCACTTGGCAAACGACAATTGCTTTAGCCACTAAAGCATTTTCTAAATACACCTCAATATCCAGCTTCGCTGAACGCCGGCCAATTTCCAGTACCTTAGGACGTATGTCCAGCTCACTTTCCAACTGTATCAAACGCAGATAATGCAAATTAATTTGTTCGATCAGTACATTTCTACGCTGATTCGTAATCATTGTCCGCTGGGTAACGTTTGCAATGATTTCACTTAAAACGCCAAAGGAAATCGTTCCTACGCTATTAACCATTTGGGGAGCCACTGAAAATTTGAAATGCGCGCCGTCTGCTTTACCGCCTTCTTCTACTGGCATCACTTCACCAGAAATCTGATCAGAAATCGTATCTGCGATCTGCGGCTGCCGCTGAACCAGCTGCATGGCCTTCATCACATCTTGTCTGGAAACAAAGCCCACTAATGACAAATCATCCTCAACCACCGGCAGAACCTCTAAACCGTCCCAAATCATTTGATGACTAACGCTGGCAACACTCATCATTTTCTTCACAACAATCGGGTCTTTCGTCATCACTTTGTCCATCGTTAAGGTTTCCGCCTTGCCTAAGATATCCTTAGCAGTGACGATGCCCACTAATCGTAAATTTTTGTTTACGACTGGAAAACGAGAATGATGCGTCCGTTCAGAAATCTTTTGATAATCGGCAACGGTTGCAGTGGAAAATAAGTAATTGGTCTTTTCTAAAGAGGTATAGATATCACTTACCAACATGATATCCTTTTTAATTAATTGGTCGCTCAACGCTCTGTTAATCATTGTAGCCACCGTAAACGTATCATATGTAGTCCTTAATACAGGCATTTCCAATTCGTCCGCTAATTCTGCAATTTCCACTTCTGTATCAAAACCACCGGTAATTAAAACGGCAGCGCCATTTTCCAAAGCCAACTTTTGTACGCCCTGCCGATTTCCAACGATCATTAATGAACCGGGAGTGATGTAGCGAGTCATTGCTTTTTCCGTCATCGCGCCAATGACGAACTTATTCAACACCTTGTCTAAACCGGAAGAGCCACCTAAAACGTCTCCCTCAATAATTCGAACAACCTCTCCAAAGGTTAGTTTTTCGATATGTTTTTTTAATTTACGTTCGATTCGAATAGTTCCTACACGCTGGATGGTTGAAACCAGTCCAATATTTTCAGCATCTTTAATCGCTCGATAAGCCGTTCCTTCACTCACACCAAGGTTCTTGGCGATGCTGCGGACAGAAATTCTGTCTCCGATTGGCAAACCTTCAATGTGCTTTAAAATCTGATCATGCTTCGTCGCCATAATAGCCTCCTATAACTATCGTATTAAGCTTGCGCTTTATCATTTCTGAATAGATTATTTATTCATGCTAACTTCACTGTTTTATGTTATGTTTCTTATATTTATGAATGTTTCCTCTTTTCAAAGAAGGTATTTCTATAAAAGTATAACAAAAAAAACGCTATTTTAGTACAGTTAATCCGAGATAATTATAACAGATGCATAAAATATTTTCGTTGATTCTGCCTATTGTCAAACGCTAATTTTATGAAAGAAATCATCGTTCTCATTTGAAGAATGTTTTCAGATACTTTTCATTATCTTCTCACTGACATTTTCTAGTAAAAGGGAGTATAATAGGAACGGATTATTTACATAAAAGGAGTTGACCTAATGGAATCTTTTAAAAGTTTTCAAGAGAATCCAGTGGTGCAAAAGAATCGCTGGTGGATTCTGGTATCTGTTGCCATGTTTACCTTTATGTCTACATTGGATGCTAGTATCGTTAATATAGCACTACCGACTATTTCAAAAGACATGAATGTGCCAATGAATCAGTCTGAATGGATTGTTTCTATTTATCTGATGATCGTTTGTGCCTGTCTGTTGCTTTTCGGAAAAATTGGTGACAGCTTCGGTAAAATAAAAGTTTATCGGATCGGTACAGTGATTTTCACTATCGGATCATTGCTTTGCGGCTTTAATCATTCTTTGAGCTTTTTACTTTTTGCCCGGCTAGTGCAGGGAATTGGTTCCAGCATGACAATGGCTACAAATTCCGGCATTATCACTGAGGTTTTTCCGTTGAAGGAACGCGGACGTGCTCTTGGTTCAATCGGAGCGTTTGTTTCTTTAGGGTCAATCGCAGGACCCGGGATTGGCGGCTTAATTTTATCTCATTTTTCCTGGTCTTATATTTTTTGGATTAATGTGCCGGTCGGTATTCTTACGATTTTAATCGGTGAAAAATTCTTACCTAAGGATATCATTAAAAGCGGCAAGAAAGTGGATATGCCCGGCTTTAGCTTATTCGCTATTTTTATTATGACGTTCTTTGGCGGTATTTTTATCGGTCAGGAAATAGGCTTTACTTCTATTTTAGCGTTAGGCTTAATTATTTTAGCGATTGTTGCCTTTGTTATTTTTATCAAAATCGAGCAAAAAAGCCAGCAGCCCCTTATTACCTTTTCAATCTTTAAAAACAGGGTTTTTACGATCAGCCTGATTACCGCTGTCTTGATTTTTTCTTCCAACTTTTTCGTAAATGTCGTAATTCCTTTTTATTTGCAAAACGGCAGAGGCTTGCCCGCCAGTAAAGCAGGACTTTTAATGATGGTCTTTCCTCTTTTAATGGTCGTAGGTTCTCCGATTAGCGGCTATTTAACCGATAAGATCGGTACGCGAATTCTAACCTTTAGCGGTCTTGTGTTATTGTCAATTACTTCATTAATGTACATGTTTTTAAGTCAGAACACTCCATTATGGTACTACATTTTAGCCACAGGAATTATGGGTTTAGGCAATGCGTTGTTTCAATCACCAAATAATACAACGGTTATGAGCAGCGTCACAAAAGAAAATCTGGGGGTTGCCGGTAGTCTGAATTCCTTTGCTCGCAATTTAGGGATGGTATTAGGAATTGCTCTTGCAACAACAATTTTGTATAACGCTATGAGCGCTGCTTATGGTCAACGTGTCACTACGTATATTAGTGAACGACCTGATATTTTTATTTTCGGCATGCGGATTACTTTTTTAGGTTCATTTGTCCTTTGTATTTCCGCGCTAGGATTAACTTTTCTGCGTTCAATGAAAGCCAAAAAAAGCTGAGGATTTATGCCTCAACTTTTTTTATTTTAGTATTAAAGCGCTTTAAATCGACAAATTAGTATTCATTCTCTATTTTTCAATTAACAGCTCGCCATTTTGATAGGCCTCGGCAAAGCAGATCAATGCTCGATCCAGCTCACGATAAAACTTACTTTCACTCATATGCAGCTTCATATAAATAGCAATATTCGTAGTAAAATTATGATCTATGTACTTATCGTACAACAATTGACGATCCTCTGCTTCCAGTTGATTCAGGGCATCAATAATTTTTTTCAATTCTGCTTCTGCAAGCTCCTTGCGGTTAAGCGGCGGCTCTGTCCGTTGCCGAATGATCCCTGTTGCTTCACTCATTTCAAATGTATAGGCTGCCGTCAATTTAGGCGCATGACGTTCACCCGCAATTCGAACCAGTGAACGGTAATTCGTCAACAAGGCTTGTACCTTTTTTTTCGTTTGCTTCCGGTCAATCTCTGGAAATACGATCATTTGCATTCTCTCCTTTTTTACATAGCTATATCTCTGCATTCACATTTTTTATACGCTGAATTCTTTTTGAGCCATTCATATATTTGCTAATTTAGTTAATAAACATTGACAAAAATTAGCATTTACGCTATTATAAACGTACAGTTAATTAAGCCTCTTTACGTAATTCCCTTGTTCTTAAAGGGATACCCGAGAGCTTCACTTAACGATGATTGGATCAATTAGCTTATATGAACATTATAATAGCATTTACGCTATTAGTCAACTAAAAATAGCTTAAAAGCTAATATTTTTCTCAATAAAGCCATGAAAGGTTGAAAAACATGAGTTTAATAGACAGAATTAAAGAATTGGCGGATAGCAAAAAAGTTACTTTTGCCGAAATCGAACGCAATACTGGCATTTCGAATGGTCAAATCCGACGTTGGGATTCATCCTCTCCTAAAATAGAAAACGTTCAAAAGGTGGCAGATTATTTTGGTGTTTCAACAGATTACTTAATTGGACGGACGAATATACGTACCATTGATACTGAAGAGCCGCTCTCCTCTCAAGTAATGTTTCGCATGAACACAGATGGTTTGTCGGAAGAAGAAGTTGATGAACTTAAAGATGAAGTTAATCGGTTTCTCCGTTTTAGAGAAGCTGAAATCAAGCGTGAACGTGAACTAAAACAAGACGACAAGGCGTGATTAAATGACAGAGCAAATTGATGAATATCTTAGTTTTTCAGAAAAAATAAACGATTACATCTCAGCGGTGATGGTCGCCAATAATATTGGTTATGAAAAATATGACAGTTCATATCTCTGGGATTTTATCAAAGCTAAAGGTGTCTCGATGCGCGGCTTCCCTTTTAACGGTGTTGCAAGAGACCGGATTTCGGGAATGATTGTCAAGGATGCCTTTGAAACAACGATCGGTTTTAATCAAAATATGAGTGAAAAACGGAAAAATTTTACAATCAGTCACGAAATCGTTCATTACCTCTATCATATGAATGAGGAAAACACGATTTTTACTGATACAGATTACAGTCTTCATTATTCCTACAACGAAGTACTTCAGGAGTTTCAGGCAAATATTGGTGCTTCGGCCATTCTGGTGCCTGATGTTGTCTTGTTTCGCTTTTTGAAGGAAGGCTGGAATCTAGCACAATTATCCAATCATTTTGGTATTTCTGAAAGTGCCCTTTATATTCGTTTGATTCAAACAATGCAAGCAACATTTGGCGTTTCCTTTGTTGCAGCCAAAAGCAATGCGGATACTATTCGCTACAAATTCAGCGGCAAAGGACAGCGCGCTGCCGTTGAATTAGGTACCAATTTAGAAAAACGTTTGTATACAACCAATCGTTTTATTGAGGCCTTATAAATTATAGATAAAAAAACAAGAACGAAGATGATCTTTGTTCTTGTTTTTTGTGTAAACGAATCCGGGACAAAAGCAAAATCGGCTTTTGTCCCGGATTCAAGGAATTAAAATGAAAAAAGTTGATTTGTTAGGGCTAAATACATCATACAATGCCAAACTTAAATCAAGCTTAAAAGTAATTTATTTTACAAAAAAACCACCACGACCGTCGTCTGTGGTGGAAATGAAGGTTGTTATTTACTCTTGGTAGTTATTTCATTACCTATTTTAATAACTTAAGATAA
>NZ_JBIYEU010000030.1:0-10566 GCF_044909655.1 Enterococcus sp. UD-01
AAAGTAAAGAACACTTTTGCTTCACACTCTAAACACGAATAAACGGCGGGAACAGAAGCAGCCTCTTCGGAAATAAGCCGAAATTCACAAAAATTTGAAGAACAATTTTCGTGAATTCCTTCTTATTTCTCGAGGCTAAACGCTTCTGTCCCGACCTCTTTTTAAATTATTTTGTTGTTTTGTAGACATTTTTTAAGGTTAATGGTGCAGCGAAGGTGTGATAATTTAAGCCCTTCACTTGTTCATTTTGTAAAACAGACTGCTGGTTTTGGCTGATGATAATCATGCCCGCCGTGGTTTCAATCGCTTCTTTTTCAGCTGCAATCAGTGTTGCCCAGCGTTTATTCAAATCAGTCGCATATTTAACAGAAGCATCGTCTAACAAGCTGTCAAACTTAGGATTACTGTAATTACGGTCGTTGCCTGTTTTCAGCATGCCCAATGTGGAAATCGGATCCTGATAATCTGGAGTCCAGTAGATTAAGAACATGTCGTAATCACTGTCTCGACTCAAATTCAAGGCTGTTTCCGTCGGTAATACGGATACGTTAATTGTTAAGCCATCAAACAGCTTCGTTAAGCTTCCCTGCAGACTTTCACCCATCTTCTTGTAAGAACCGTCATCGACAACCATTAAGTCCAGAGAAATCTTGTCCCCCAGCTCTTTTTTAGCTAATTCCCAATATTTTAAGGCTTCATCTTTATCATACATCATTAAGTTACCGGCTTCTTCTCTAAAGTCAACGCCGGTTTCCGGATTGCTGACAAAGCCTTCTGTAATTGCCCCATAAAGTGGCGTAGAGCCATCTGCAATAATATTATTGACTAAGTTCTCCTTATCAATACCAAGCGCTAAAGCTTTCCGCAGGTTTTCATTTTTAAGCGGTGTATCTTTGCCCTTACGCTTTTGGTTCAAACGAATATAGTTCATCGTAGCCGCGGGATAAGAATGATAGTTCGGATTACCTTGATTTTGCTTTGCCAGCTCTCCTGTCACTGTCGCTACGTCTAATTGCCCATCTTCAAATAAATTCAACGCGGTAGAAGCTTCTTTAACTACTTCATAATGAATTTCATCAGATTTCACATTTTCGTGATCCCAATATTTTTCATTTTTCTTCAAATCCCAGCTTAAATCTGTTTGCCCCCAATTTTCAACGGTAAATGGACCATTATAGACGGTTTTGTCGCCAGAGGTGCCATAGTCTGCACCGTATTCTTCCACGACCTTTTGATTTTGCGGGAAGAAGGTTGGAAAAGCCAAAACAGAAGTAAAGTAAGGCTTCGCTTCTTTTAGCTTAACCTCTAGAGTATGGTCGTCAATTGCTTTCACGCCCAATTCATCCACTGCTTTTTTACCGTCAGAAATTTCTTCCGCATTTAAAATCGTATCCCTCACTAAAAAGCTGTATACATAGCCGTTTTTAGGATCAATCATTTTTTTCCAAGCATATTCAAAATCCTGTGCTGTGACAGGATCATCATTGCTCCAGATTGCTTCTTCTCTTAGCTTAATCGTATACGTCTTGCCATCTTCTGAAATCTCCGGCATTGCTTCCGCGACAGCTGGAATCAGCTGGTCCTTGTCATCTAATGCATATAAGCCTTCAAAAGCAGCTGTTTGAACAATCGCATCAGGAAAATCCAGCATCACTGAGGTATTCAGTGTTGTTAATTCTGATGGCGACATTAATTTCAGTGGCTCTGTTTTTTGGTTTTCCTCCGAGGCATTTTTATTGCTTGTACAGCCGGCAAAAATCAAAGCTGCGACCGCCAGTGTTATCGTTTGAATTATTTTTTTCATACTTAACTCCCTCATTGTTCATTTTTTATTGACGTTCAACTAAAACCCAGACAACGACTGCGGGTTCAGTACCGTCGTTGTAATTAATATGTCCTTCACCTGCTTCGATCAGCTGAGCATCTCCCGGTTTGCCCACAAGATCTTGTCCGTCTTCTAAAATCGTATGTGCTTCCCCAGAAACGACGTACGAATATTCATCCTGTTCGTGTCTGGCATAACCTTCCAGTGGTCTTTTTTCTCCTGGCTGCAGTACGATTACGCCCATTTGAACTTGTTCATTCGGTTGGTTATCTTTATCAAAAAAAATTGTCATCTCCTGCGGCAATGATGGCTTAATGATCATTAGTGGTCATCCACTCCTTTTTATTTTTAAGTGATGTTTTCTATTATTGCGTTTACTGTTAAATAAGTCAATCTTTTTTTGAAAATTCTGAATTTTTATCGGGAAATTAAATGATAGGATTACAATCATTAACCACAGCAAGCTTTTCTCGCCTCTGACAAGAAAAGCTTGGCGGCTTTCGTATCTTTCATTTATTGCCAATAGCCTTCATGGACTACTGCGGCAGCGGCTTCTACTTCAGGAAACGGACCAATGACTTGAATCTTTTTTTGACCATGACGCAGAATCTCTTCGGCAGGTAAGTCAAAGGTAGGATTTTGAGCATTATTTCCAGTTAATTCCAAGAGCCGTTTCTCTGTCATTGCGTAGACAATCGTCCCGATATTACTCCAGTAAATGCTGCCTGTACACATCGCACACGGCTCTGCCGTTGTATAAAGCGTACACTCCCACAAAAATTCTTTGCTGTATTTTTGCGAAGCTCTGGCCGCTAAAGTCGTTTCTGCATGACCGGTACAAATGCCTTCGGTAATTTCAATATTTTCCTGCTCCAGTAAAATTTGACCATTTTTGTCTACCAGCAAGGCGCCAAATGGCGTGTTTCCGTGTAGTCTGGCATTACGGGAAATTTCAATGCAGCGTTTTAATAATTCTTGATGCGATTTCATCTTACAGGCTCCTTTTAATCTAAAAGAAATCGATGTTTAATAAATTCTGTTTTTTCTTTATCAATACCGAGCGCTTCTTTCAAGTAGGCTTTGCAGTCTCCATAATTTTTTTCAACTGCCCAATAAAAATTATCCAAATAACGACTTTCGACATTCAACGCAACCTCAAGAGCCTTTAAATTAGCGGGAGGCAAATTGCTTTCTTTGGCTTGTGCCAACAGCAACGCGTTTTCTGTTTTGCGTAATTTGTTTGTCAGCATATAATCTGCGTAGATCGCTTCTTTAGGAACGTCTAATGTTTCCAACACTAATGCTGCGGCGATGCCTGTACGGTCTTTCCCGGCAAAGCAGTGAAATAATAGGCTTTCGCGTTCCTTCAATGAAAGAATTTGATCAAAGAAGTTTGTATATCCGGTTTGCGCAGTTTGATTCAGCGCTATATCAGCATATAATTTTTCCATATAATCTGCTGATTTTTCAGGTGAACCGATTTTTACAAAGTCATTGATTGAGGCACCTTCATCGTGGATATCCTTTAAGATATCAATATGAATATACTCCGTATCCGTCACCGATTTATCTGGTCTTTCAGAGACTTCAGCATCGCTTCTTAAATCAACAATTTTACCTAAACGATAGTTCTCTTTTAAACGCTGTTCATCCTTTTTAGCCAGCTGCGATAATTCACCGGAGCGTAAAAATACTTCTCTTGCGACCACTTTTCCTTCAGTGTTTTTGATGCCGCCAATATCACGGAAATTAGTAATTGTTACCATAAGCTACCTTCCCTTTCTCTCCTCTTTTATCTTTTATTCCTATTATACACAAAACTAGTATGAATTTGTTTCGTTTTAATATTTAATACAAATAAATGAACAAGGGACTCTGACGTTTTTTGTCACAGTCCCCATTTTATTATCGCTAGTTGTTACTTTTAAGCATTTGCTAAATCTTCACCGTTAGTAGCAATTACTTTTTTATACCAGTCAAATGATTTTTTCTTCGAACGTTTCAATGTACCGTTGCCATCATTATCACGGTCAACATAGATGAAGCCGTAGCGTTTTTTCATTTCGCCTGTTCCAGCTGAAACAAGGTCAATACAGCCCCAAGTCGTGTAACCTAAAAGATCAACGCCATCTTGCTCGACTGCATCCTTCATAGCTTGAATATGCGCTGCCAAATACTCAATGCGATAATCATCTGCTACATAGCCATTTTCATCCGGTGTATCCACAGCACCTAAGCCGTTTTCTACGATGAATAAAGGTTTTTGGTAACGATCATATAAATCGTTCATTGTCACACGTAACCCAAGCGGATCAATCTGCCAGCCCCATTCACTTGCTTCAAGATACGGATTTTTCACTGAAGCAAAGATGTTTCCTGCTGTTTTTTCGTTAATTGCTGGATCAGTTGATTGAACACGTGAAGAGTAATAAGAGAATGAAATAAAGTCAACGGTATGCTCTTTTAATAATTCCAAATCTCCTTCTTCAATTGGCAACTCAATTCCTTTACGCTCTAATTCTTTCAAGGCATACGCTGGATATTCGCCACGTGATTGAACATCAATAAAGAAGTAATTTTCACGATCTGCTTTTCTTGAAGCCCAAACATCCTCTGGTTTACAGGTATAAGGATAGTAAGCGCCTGCTGCCAGCATACAACCTACTTGGTTTTCAGGATCAACTTCGTGAGCGATCTTGGTCGCAATGGCACTAGCAAGTAATTCATGATGCGCTGCTTGATATTTTACCTGTTCTTTATTTTCACCTTCTTCAAAGTAAAGGCCAGCGCCCATAAATGGTGCATGTAAAATCATGTTAATTTCGTTAAATGTTAACCAGTATTTTACTAAGCCTTTGTAGCGGTTGAAAATTACATTACATAGATTTTCATAGAAACCGACCATTTCACGGCTGCGCCATGCACCATATTTTTCCACTAAATGCATCGGGCAATCAAAGTGAGTAATTGTCACAAGCGGTTCAATATTATACTTGCGGCATTCTTTGAATAAATCTTCATAGAATTTCAAGCCTTCTTCATTTGGCTCAGTTTCATCCCCTAATGGGAAAATACGGCTCCAAGCGATCGATAAACGATAGGTCTTAAAACCCATTTCGCCAAACAAGGCAATATCTTCTTTATAACGATGATACATGTCAATCGCATTTTGAGCTGGATAAAAATGTTCATCATCAAAATGAAACATTTTCTTTTCTCCAGTAATAACTGGGAAACGGTCTGGTCCAACAGGTGCCAAATCGACGTTAGCTAAACCTCTGCCACCTTCATTATAGCCGCCTTCACATTGATTGGCTGCTGTTGCGCCGCCCCATAAAAAATCTTTTCTAAATGCCATATCCAAATTCCACCTTTATTTAAATTTATAGTCAACGAGAAAAAAGATTTCTACATAAAAATCTTTTTTCTCTCGTACTCACTTTTTAAGCTAACGCTGTAATCAGCGTATCATTAGATGTTACTTCTTTGTCCTGTGTTTCAATAATGTCTAAATAATCGCCTGTATTTGTCACAATAACTGGTGTTTCTACGCTGTAGCCCGCTTCTTTGATTGCTTCAATATCAAAGGTAACTAGTACCTGTCCTTTTTTCACTTTGTCGCCTTGGGCTACTTTTGCTTCAAATCCTTTACCTTCAAGCTGCACTGTATCCATACCAATATGAATTAATAGCTCCATTCCTTGATCGGAAATTAAGCCAATCGCATGCTTCGTTGGGAATAAAGTCATCACTGTTCCGTCAAACGGAGCGCGAACTACACCTTCTGTTGGATCAATCAAGACACCTTTACCTAGCGCACCTTGAGCAAATGCTTGATCACTTGCCTGACTCAATGGCAATACACGTCCTTTAACAGGACTCAAAACAGCTTCCTTCATTGCTTTTTGTGCTTTATTTTCAGTTTCTGTTGTTTCTTCAACTGCATCATCTTTCCAGAAGAAGAATGTTAGACCAAAACCAATAACCATTGAAATCGCAATTGCTACGAATGAATGCATCATTCCGCTCGCATCATCGCCATTAATATAGTTTAGCACACCGAAGATCCCTAAACCACCCATTGTGTATCCAACTACATGATTAACCATTAGATATAAACCACCAACGGCTCCACCGATCATTGAAAAGACAAACGGCATTTTTTTAGGTAAAGTAATCCCGTAAATAGCAGGCTCAGTCACCCCGAAGATCCCTGAAATAATTGCCGGCGGACATAAAGCTTTCATTTTTTTATCTTTTAATTTGAAGAACATCGCCATAACAACAGCTGTTTGCGCAAAGCTCGCACCGAAAGAACCAACTAATACTTGGCTAGCACCTTCTTGCGTAATTTGCATAATTGCAAGCGGTACAACACTCCAGTGTAAACCAAAAATAACCAATACTTGCCAGAAGAAACCAAGGATAATTCCATATAAAGCAGGTGAGAAGCCCATCAATGCTTGGAAACCACTGCTTAGTAAATCAGTTAACATGCTGATGATTGGGCCAATAACTAAAAATCCGATTGGTAATGCGATTAGTAATACAAAAAACGGTACTAAGAACGTTTGTACCACTTCAGGAATAATCTTCTTAAACAGCTTTTGAACCTGAGCGGCAAAAGCAATAATAAAGATAATTGGTACCACACTACTCGTGTAGCTTGCACCTACCCAAGGAATACCTAAGAACGTATCATACGCTGCTAGACCGAACAAGTTGTAAGGAGCATTGGCACCCGCACCAGCTGTTTGTTCAAATGCAGCCTGTAATGCGCTCCCTTGAACGGTTGGATAACACAACGCGGCTCCAACGACAATCCCTACCATAGGATTCAAATTGAATTTTCTTGCAGCTGTATATCCCAAAATTACGGGCATGAAATAAAAAATTGCATCTCCGATACCATTTAGCATCGTATAAGTTCCAGAAGTAGCTGAATATAATTTTAAGAAAACCAATAAGGCATTTAGTCCTTTTACCATACCGGCTGCTGCTAAAGCACCAAGGAATGGTTGGAAACAGCCGCTCAAAATATCAATTAAACGATTAAATAGATTCCCGCCAGACGATTCCTGTTCAGAATCTGCTGAAATACCAGCAATTACGACTACATCATCATAGACAGCAGGGACATGATTTCCGATTACAACTTGGTATTGTCCGCCACTCTTCATTACAGTAACCACGCCATCCATATTTTTCAAAATGTCGTCGTTTGCTTTTGATTCATCTTTTAATTTAAAGCGTAGACGAGTGATACAGTGTGTTAAACTGTTAATATTTTCCTTACCGCCGACATTGTCTACAATTTTTTCTGCTAAATCACGATATTTTCCCATTTTTTGTTCCTCCAAATTCAATTTAAGTTAATAGTTTGAAGGTTTAGCCAACTTAATGTCACTATCCAAAGGGTATTTCCAGTTCTTCGATCCTCCTTTTTCTTATTTATAAAAAATCTTCTGCAAGATTTATTCCCTAATTATTGGTTTGTACAACACGTGCAATATGAATAATTAAATACATTTTTTCTTCTTTTGAAATAGTATACTGATACTGTTCCAGTAAAAAATTAGAGATTCGCTTCACACAAGTATACGCATTGTGGTATTTCTTTTTAATCACTTCATATAATTCACCGTCATCTTCATCCCGAAATTCTTTATGATTTAATAAACGATAAGCAAAAAATTTTAAATGAGTGCTAAAACGATAAAAGTATACGGATTCCTCATTGAAAGTGATTTTAAAATGATATTTTACAATATTGGTAATTTCTTGCATGATTTTAGTCAGTTCATAGACATCGCCAACCTCTTCATCCATTTCAGCATTCACCAAGTGTAATGCGATAAAACCTGCTTCATCATCAGGAAGCTGCACCTCAAATTTTTCTTTGACCATTTCCAAAGCCTTCGTACCAATAAAATATTCATCACAGAAAAAACGCTTAATATCCCATAATAGGAAATTTTTCACTTTAATGCCTTGACGGATTCTCTCCAAAGCAGTATACAGGTGATCCGTTAATGAAATAAAAATAGTATCATTCAATTTTTTGCCCAGCTTCGTTTTGGCATACGTGATAATTTCATCGGATAGCTGCATGACTTCCAGTGGAAGTTCACTCAAAAGCTCTTGAAACTTTAGAGAAGTATCTCGATTTGCCAAACGAAAAACTTGATCAATCTGATCTTCTTGAATCACTTCACCAACTTTCCTTTTAAAAGCAATTCCACGCCCCATAACAATTTGTTCTTGCTCTTTCTCATCTAAAGTAATTACAACATTATTATTCAAAATTTTTTGAATAATCATTTTTTCACTCCCTTCTTTCTTTATATTTACTCCTTTAGCTGTTTAATAAAAAAGAAAACCCAACCTTTCCAAAAAAGAAGACACTCCTCTCCATTGGAAAAATTAGGTTTAGCTTGTTAAATTAAACAATCACTATCCATTTATTCAATTGCTATATAATGTACTTTTAGATTAACTCAAACTAGAGTAATTGTCAACGTTTTCATTGGATTTTTATTTTAAAAAAACATCTAACAAATGTTAAATGTTTAATCATGACCCGTACGGGAATCGAACCCGTGTTACCGCCGTGAAAGGGCGGTGTCTTAACCGCTTGACCAACGGGCCTTATAAAATTATGGGCCTAAATGGACTCGAACCATCGACCTCACGCTTATCAGGCGTGCGCTCTAACCAGCTGAGCTATAGGCCCTTAAAGAAGAAAAGCGGGTGACGAGAATCGAACTCGCGACAACAGCTTGGAAGGCTGTGGTTTTACCACTAAACTACACCCGCATGCTTTCTCTTTTAAATGGCGCGGGACAGAATCGAACTGCCGACACATGGAGCTTCAATCCATTGCTCTACCAACTGAGCTACCGAGCCAAAAATATATCTTATGTTAACGGTCTGGACGGGACTCGAACCCGCGACCTCCTGCGTGACAGGCAGGCATTCTAACCAGCTGAACTACCAAACCATCCGCTACTATTGCTAGTAACTTTTTTGCTTTTTCAAGCAATTGCGGGGGCAGGATTTGAACCTACGACCTTCGGGTTATGAGCCCGACGAGCTACCTGACTGCTCCACCCCGCGATAATATAAGTTCTATATTTCTATAGAATTTTTTCAATCAACTATAGTTAGTTGATGACTGTTTGACGTTTTTAGTAAGGTCACTTCGCTCACTGTGTTCGCCAAGTACTGTTCAACATCTGCTCTGACTAAAGTCAATCGCAGTGTTTCTCAGCAAAGGAGGATAAGGGATTCGAACCCTTGCACGGTTTTACCCGCCTGACGGTTTTCAAGACCGTTCCCTTCAGCCGGACTTGGGTAATCCTCCATGAATATAAAAATAACATGACCCGTACGGGAATCGAACCCGTGTTACCGCCGTGAAAGGGCGGTGTCTTAACCGCTTGACCAACGGGCCTAAAAAGAACGGAGAAGGAGGGATTTGAACCCTCGCGCCGGTTTCCCGACCTACACCCTTAGCAGGGGCGCCTCTTCAGCCACTTGAGTACTTCCCCAAGAAATAAAGTAAAAATAATGGGCCTAAATGGACTCGAACCATCGACCTCACGCTTATCAGGCGTGCGCTCTAACCAGCTGAGCTATAGGCCCATAAAGCGGGTGACGAGAATCGAACTCGCGACAACAGCTTGGAAGGCTGTGGTTTTACCACTAAACTACACCCGCAAAATGAAGCGACGGTCTGGACGGGACTCGAACCCGCGACCTCCTGCGTGACAGGCAGGCATTCTAACCAGCTGAACTACCAAACCATCCGCTACTATTGCTAGTAACTTTTTTGCTTTTTCAAGCAATTGCGGGGGCAGGATTTGAACCTACGACCTTCGGGTTATGAGCCCGACGAGCTACCTGACTGCTCCACCCCGCGATAATATAAGTTCTATATTTCTATAGAATTCTTTCAATCAACTATAATTAGTTGATGACTGTTTGACGTTTTTAGTAAGGTTACTTCGCTCACTTTGTTCGCCAAGTACTGTTCAACATCTACTCTGACTAAAGTCAATCGCAGTGTTTCTCAGCAAAGGAGGATAAGGGATTCGAACCCTTGCACGGTTTTACCCGCCTGACGGTTTTCAAGACCGTTCCCTTCAGCCGGACTTGGGTAATCCTCCGTAATAATAAAAATAACATTCGTCACTACAATGGACCTTGTAGGACTCGAACCTACGACCGGACGGTTATGAGCCGTCTGCTCTAACCAACTGAGCTAAAGGTCCAGACTGGTTCTAAAATGAATCGCGGCGGAGGGGATCGAACCCCCGACCTCCCGGGTATGAACCGGACGCTCTAGCCAGCTGAGCTACACCGCGAATATATAAATGAAACTAATGGAGCCTAGCGGGATCGAACCGCTGACCTCCTGCGTGCAAAGCAGGCGCTCTCCCAGCTGAGCTAAGGCCCCTAAATTAAAAACAAATCGGGAAGACAGGATTCGAACCTGCGACCCCTTGGTCCCAAACCAAGTGCTCTACCAAGCTGAGCTACTTCCCGTATTTGAAAATGCACCCAAAGGGAGTCGAACCCCTAACCTTTTGATTCGTAGTCAAACACTCTATCCAGTTGAGCTATGGGTGCTTAAAACAAGGATCTACACATCAGATGTTGCCATCTGCTTTCTACTTCTCCACATCGAGTGCGTCAAAGTAATGCCGAGGACCGGAATCGAACCGGTACGGTGATCACTC
>NZ_JBIYEU010000031.1:0-4140 GCF_044909655.1 Enterococcus sp. UD-01
GACAAGATCGTACATGTGTCATTGGAGGAACTGCATTGGGATAAAAAAAGGGAACGGTTGTATTTAAACAGCAGTTATTTCTCTGATGAGCGAATAGAATTTAGGTTAAAAAAAGGAAAATAAAAGGTGTTGTTGTAAAACGGATGAAACGAAAGGAGTGAATAATTCAAAATGAAAAATAAAAAGTATATTCTCTCTTTGATGTTTATAGGGGTTACTTTACTGTTAGGTTTCTTTTTTATCTCTTTCACTGATACAAATAAACTGCGAGCACAAGAAGCAGCTGCAACAATTTCAGATAATATTTTTCAAGACGTCAAAATAGTTGTGCTAGAGGAATCAAATAGAGTATTAACACAAGAGGATTATCTCAAAAATGATTCAGAAGTAAAGGTAAGCATGACGTTTAAATTTACGAATAAAGATTATAAAGCTGGTGACACGTTCGTAACAACACTACCGGAGGGACTTACTTATAAAGAAGTGGTTGAAGGAGAGTTGAGTGGTACAGCTTCGTATAGAATTGATCCAGCTACTAGAAAACTAACATTAACAATGATTCAAGACGTTCAGTCTGCAGAATACAAGCTTGAGTTAATTACAAGAATTAAGTTTGATGCTTCCTTAAATTCGAAGCAGCAAATGCTTTTTGAAACCCAAACGGTCTCTAATTATGTGTTTCACTTATATACAAGTGATTCTTATAAAAATGTTTATGGAAAAACATTTGATGTAGATGGAAATGAAGCACGGTTGATGCCTGTAAGTGGTGGGAAATTTGCTGAAATGAATATCAATTATAAGCATGTTGATTTAGCGACAAATAATCTTGAAATAACGTGGTCTACACGAGCCATTCCCAGTGATTGGACAGACGGATATGTAAATATAGACAATGATCTTAGCTCCTATAAATTTTACACCTATGAAACGAATATTAATGGCGAGCAGCTCGGTGAAAAAAAAGAATTAAAAGCCGGGGAAGATTTCACGATTATTCCAAAAGCAGAAGGTGCCGTACAGCTTAAGTTTAATGAACGATTCCATGAAGCTTTAGAAGTGTCCGGCGGCGAGATGACATTTGATTATGATGACTTTAATCCAATTTCCAATGGGAAAAGCGCTAGCCTGACACTCTATATGCGCTTTTACATTTATCCTGGTGATTCCAATACTAATTTTTTATCGATTAGCTACTACTCTATCTATTTTTATGTTAATACGCTAGGCTATTTGGGTTTAGGCTCGATTCAGTCGGATAATAATGTCAAAGAAAATGAGCGGATTGTTAATACGCCAATTTACATTAATGGTACCAATCAGCAACTAAAGAAGGGCGACACATTTACTTTAACAAACGAAGGCGATCCAGCTTTAGTGTTGATCGACACTAATTTAGCGTGTGAATATGATGTTACTTTTGATCAATATGGTTCAATTGTAAAAGGAACAGAGAGAGCGATTACGAATTGGAAAATCACAAATGATACCTTTGGCAAAATAACTTTGACTTATGTGGGCGAGGATACCACAAAAACCGCTGGCTTGACTATTTATACTGGTATGGATGAAACAATCACGCCAGCTTATAAATCTCGCTTCACTCTTTCAGGTAACGGCTATGATACAAGTGGCGCAACGAATTTCGTCGGAAATAAACACGAAGTAAAAAATGGTGGTTTTAATGAAGCAAAAAGTTTCAATACCTGGACAGCGACAGTCAATTCACTCTACCAGAAAGTAACGAAGCTGACAGATACTTTTGGTTATGGCATAAAAGCTGGTTCTTTAAACAATTTACGAATCAGCTCTGTAAAATTCGGGAAAAATGGTGCAAGGAAAGATTTGGAGGAAGGAATTGATTATGAAGTCATTGATAAATCAAATGCCTTCGAAATTAAGTTTTTAACAGAAGTGAAAGAGAAACTTACTATTACCTATGATACAGAAGTCGATATTGCAACGATTGATACTACTTATGCTCGAACGATGAATACCCTTACTTCTACACTGTGCTTTGCATCTGCTGATGAAAAAGAATTTCCTGCTATTGGTTATGCGTATGTACCAAGCTATCTGTACAAAAATGATCCCTATTTAATTGGAAAAAACCTGTCGAATAGTACTTATGAAACAGAAAAAATCGATGAGCAGCCTGTGAATCGAGTGAAATTATTGATAAATCCTGGTGGCGGAAATCTGGTAAATAATGAAGTCGTAGTTAATTACAAGAGCTTAGATGTTCATGTTTTAGAAGAAGCGTTTACCGTAAATAAAGTGGGGCAGTTAGCAATAAATGATTATGAAAAGTTGCTTCTGGGAACCGAAATAGCTACAAAAAACGAAGAATATCCGGAAATAATTATTGAAGAAAATCAAATCCGCGTAAAGAACAAAAAGTTATCGCAGCCAATCGTTATTAGCTTTATTTTAGCCAAAAATAATTATTATAATACGACTAGCGACTATGCAAAGATCACCCAAAAAAACGAAGGCTCAGAGCTATTAGAGAAAAGAAGTAGTCTAAATTACCGTCTTAAACTGGCCAATACTTTTGTTGTGAAGACAAGTCCGAGCTATGTTAATATTGCAGAGGGAACTTTTACAATCAAGAAAAACGGTGGTTCAGCTTTGATCAAAGGAACTAGCGTTAACTTAGGTAATTTTTATCCAAGTGATGGAATGAAGGAAATACCAAGTTTAAGAGAAGTGACTGATGGCGACGGAAAGCCATTGCCGGCAAATACAGTGACAATCAGTAATAATTACAGTACGTGGACACTGACGATTAATGATGATCAACTGACTAACGGTTTAATTGTTAAAATGAACTGGTCGTTTGGTACAAGTGGCACTAAAAGGCGCAATAGCGGTGGTAACGCCTCTCATCCTTATATAGATTACGATAATCGAACCTCTACAAGCGGCTATATTACCAATTATTGGCCAGAGACATCTTTCGACATTGATAATTCCGGCGCAAATGGCGGAGGTACACTTATCCAAAAAGATATGGTCATTACCATGCTGGATTCTGTAACCAATCAGCCGGTAGCTGGTGCTGTGTATGAAGTCTATGACAAAAGCGGAAACCTAAAGGAGACGGTAACAGCAAATGACAAGGGTCAAATTATTCTAAAAGATTATGTTGTTACTGACTACACTTTGAAAGAGATTGAAGCGCCAGACGGCTATCTATCTAATAAAGACTATAGTGGGGCTGGGAAAGAATTTACTCTGACCAACACAGATGACAATAAGCTGACCATTCTTTATGTCAAAAAGGGCAAGATTATCGTGCATTTTGCTTATCAGGATGGTACCGCTATTGAAACAGCTGCACCTATTACTGTTACTGGCGGTAATGGCACAGTGGTTAATCTGAAAGAACAGACGGAAGTGAAAAAACAATTAGCAGATTTAGCTGCAGCAAGCACAGATTATCGCTTTATTAGCTTCGAAAAAGGCCAACTCACCGGTACAGAAGAGGCAGCGGTGATTCCCTATGACAGTGAAGAGGTTTACTATAAATATGAAGGACTCCTCTCTCTAACTGTACCGACGTTGCTCAATTTTGAAAGAGGATTTGTTTCGCCGTTTGAGCAGATTCTTAGTTACGATAGTACAACCGACTTTGAAGTAGCAATTAGAGATAATCGACAAATAACAAGTACGTCTGCAACGCAGACCGCGAAAACGCGAGGGAATCTCCGCCTTAACGCTAACTTGTCGAAAGAATTTACGACTACAAGCAATAAAGTCTTAAAAGATGCGCGCTTGATTTATCAAGACGGCACAAAACAAGTGGTTCTTAACGGTATGGGCGGTGAGATTGTAAATAATCAACAGACGGTCACTGACCCTACGAAAAAAGATTTTACCTTTATCTTGAATACAGCAGGCAATAAAAGTCAAGGCTTTAAGCTGGAAGTACCGGCGAAAGGGACTTTAGCAGATGTCTACACTGGAGAAGTGACTTGGGAAATCGTTCAGGAACCTTAAGCAGCTGCAGATTTTATACTTAAATTAATCTATCAATAGTGGGCGGGACAAACACCCATGAGGGCCATAGCCCTCACCAAACAGAATGAAAATAAAGTGTATAAAGTGATCGACCTACAAGCTATTACCTGGCATACT
>NZ_JBIYEU010000032.1:0-3778 GCF_044909655.1 Enterococcus sp. UD-01
AGTTACTGTTAAAATGTTCTAGACCAAATTTGACTAACGTCGTTCTTAAGAGGTGCTAGTCTTTTTTTGCTTTTTTTGGGTTAGTTTTCGTATAAGAAGTGCTAAGCTCCGAGAACCAAGAGAAGGTACGTTCATCATCGAATCACTACGTTCCTCGTGATTCAACGCAATAAGAAGGAATTCACGAAAATGACATGAAACACGAAAGATTTCTTTCGATGCTTTCTCGTCTAAATTAGACTCGTCGCATTCAAAAGCGCAACAGTGTTGAATGATTCCTACTAGGTGTTTTTCAAATTTTTGTGACCAAGTAGGTACTGTCAAGCATCGAATCGCTTTGCTCTTCGTGGTTGTCAGCAATTTCAGCTTATTTCCGAAGGGGCTGCTTCTGTTCCCGCCGTTTATTCGTATTTTGAGTGTGTGGCAAAAGTGTTCTTTACTTTTGTCTCACACTCATCTATTTATAGAAACTGCCGTTGCTCTTAAAAAGAGAGTAACGGCAGTTTTGTTATAATTGAATATTATTGAAATTCTGTCATGTTGTTGCGATAACGTTTTGGCATATGTGTCAACTGACTGGTTTTATTTGTACGTTCATTAATCGTTACAGCTTTTAGAAAGGTTTTCCACTGCTGTTCGATTTCCTTCTCGTGCTGCTCTTTTTCAAAGCAGGGCGGCTGTGCTTCTTCGATGAATGTCACTTTTCCTTTATCGATAATCCCCAGTAAACGATGGGTCTGATCATAAATCATGATTGTCTGATTAGGATATCTTTCGGCAAAATGAGGACACAAATAAGGCAGGCAAGCATGCTTTGGTTTGATTTGACTATAAAGTAGTTCGCCAATCTGTTCAAAGCGAATAAAGCCCTTATAGGAGTGTGCTTCACCATATAAAGATTGAATCGATTTGCTTAAAGCTAAAATTGCCGGGTGTCCTAAATGATTCTGCAGTAAATCAGCCGTACTTAAACCAATCTGGATGGCATCCAGCAAATAACGTTCCTTATTTTCCGCCGAGCAACAAAAGCCGTCTCTGATAAAGCGGTAATTTTCGCTGCGCAGGCGTTGAGCAAGTCGATTATTGATTCTGCGGGCAATTTGTTCATCTGTTTCAATCCAGTAGGCTGGAAAGAGGCTTTCAACTGCTGTTTCAGGTGTGACGATTGTTTCTGGAAAGCATTTTTTTGAGAAAGCCTGATAGACAACGGTGAGAAAGCCGTTATAACTGCCGTCGTATTCCCAAATGGTGGGTTCATGAGCATTAAGCATAACGCTTTTCCTTTCGTTTGGCTGCTTCAAAGCGTTCCACATCAAATAATGATAATTGTTCAGCTGTCGATTGACTATTGGCGATTTTTAACGTTTCATATTGCTTTGAAGAAATCAGGGACGAAATGACCCATTCCGGATCCTTTATTAACCCGGCCGGAACAGCACCATTACAGCTGACAAAGTATTGCGCGCGTTTTACTACAACGCCTAGCTTTTTTAAATCAGTTAGATGTAGCTGATAATATTTGCGGGCTTTTACAATATTCTGCGCACTTTTCGGACCAATTCCCGGAATTCTTAATAACCATTCATAGCTGGCTGTCTGGACATCAACAGGGAAGTGATCGAAATGCTGCACCGCCCAATTCGCTTTAGGATCTAAGTATAAGTTGAAGTTTGGCTGATCCTCGGTCAAAATTTCATCCGCTTTAAACCGATAAAAACGCAAAAGCCAGTCAGCTTGATAAAGGCGATGTTCTCTCAACAGCGGCGGATCAGTCGTCACAGCAGGTAAAAGGTTGTCCTGATTCACCGGAATATAAGCAGAGTAATACACCCGTTTTAACTCATAATTTTGATACAGCTTTTCAGAAATTTTTACAATCGAATAGTCACTTTCAGGAGAGGCGCCGATAATCATTTGTGTGGACTGACCGGCTGGTACGAACGATTGGCTGTTTCTTAGCACAGGCAGCTGCGCCATCTCCTTTTTCTTCTGCGTGATTTGCTTCATGGGCTTGTATAAGGCAAATGGATCTTTGTCCGGAGCCAATAATTTTAAGCTTTCTCTTGAAGGCAGCTCGACATTTACACTCATCCGATCCGCTAAAAAACCTAATTCTTCAATTAATTTTTCATCTGCACCGGGAATCGCTTTGACGTGAATATAGCCTTTAAAGCCCTTTTCATGGCGTAAGATCTTTAATGTTTTGATCAGCAGCTCGCAGGTATAGTCGACATTTTTTATAATCGCTGAGCTTAAAAAGAGACCTTCAATATAGTTTCTCATATAAAATTCCATCGTCAAATCCGCTACTTCCTGCGGCGTAAAAGTCGCTCGGGGGATTGAATTGGATCTACGGTTAATGCAATAATGGCAATCGAAAATACAAGCATTGGTGAATAATATTTTTAAAAGTGAAACACAGCGCCCGTCGCTGGTAAAAGAATGACAGATCCCAGAAGTAGCAGTACTGCCGACAGATCCGGTTCGCGTGTTATTCGTGACTCCTGAGCTGGAACAGGAAACATCATATTTTGCGGACTCGGCTAAAATTTCAAGCTTCTTGGCTAATTCCATCAAAAAAACCTCTTTCTTAAAAAAATAAGAACATATGTTCTTATTTTAGCAGGCAGCCATGCATTTGTCAAAAAAAGAAAGAAAGCAACTAAATTTCATCGTTGCTTTCTTTTTAATAGGTGATTCATATAACTGCTTTAGGCAGCTTTTACTTGTCTAATTCTAAGTAGCGGGTTAAGTATTCGGCTAAGCCATTTTCATCATTGCTTTTGTCTGTAACATCATTGGCTACTGATTTAATCTTTTCAGTTGCGTTTTGCATCGCGACACCCCAGCCAACATAATCAAGCATTTCTTCATCATTGTGTTCATCGCCAAACGCAATAATGTCTGAACGTTTGATATTTAAAAAATTGGATACCTGTTCCACACCTTTAGCTTTTTGAATGCCTTTTGATACAATTTCCAATATAGGCGTAGGACCGCCCCAAGTTCTGACATCCACGTAGTCACCGTATTGCTTCATTAAAGAGTCTGATACGAGCTTTGCTTGGTCCTGCGAGGTACGAACCATCATAGAGGTTGGATCGGTGAGCAAATTTTTAGCCGTTAACAGGTTATGTGGCGTAGCATCGGAGGCGAAGAAGGCTGAGTCAAAATGGTCAAAGCTATCAATGAAAAATGTTTCTTTGTTTTCAGCAGCCACGAAATCAAGGTTCAAAGCTTGCTTTTGCGCCAAAATATCAAAAACCAAATCACGGTGTATGCCGGTTTCTTTTTCATCTGCCCAATTCTTTTCGGGAATATGCACCAAGGCACCATTAAAATTGACCATCGGAGTAGTCAAGCCTAATTGACGATAAAATTGATGACTCATGCGATAAGGACGACCAGTCACGATGCTGACATAATGCCCTTGATTCATTGCTTTTTTCAATGTTTGTTCGGTTGTTTCACTGATTAAAGACTGCGCGTTTAATGTTGTTCCGTCTAAATCAATTGCTATAAGTTTTTTCAAAATCGTTCCTCCCGGAAAATTTTCTTACCCTTAGTCTAGCATAATCTGCAAGAATAACAAGTTTTCAGAAAGAATTTTCAATAAGAAACGAACGGTTTTCAGGCTTGCTCAAAAACTGATCTATATCCTCAAGCGAAAGCTGCGGCACATTAAAAACATACTAAGATTAGAGGAGAAACTTATCGACGGATGAGTTTCTCCTCTATTTTCCTTTTTTAGGTTTATAGTAGAGAGTGAAAGGAAGAT
>NZ_JBIYEU010000033.1:0-1940 GCF_044909655.1 Enterococcus sp. UD-01
CAAAATTAGGGTATCTTTCACCCGTTGATTATCGATTAACAAGATCAAATTGAGTTGCTCTTTTTATTTTGTATCAAAAAGTAGTTGCACTTCCTTTCTCTTCCGCTTTTTTATTTAACTATTGACAACTCGTCTAAAAATATTGCAGCACTTTGAAAGTCTAGAGATTTTTTGTTTTTTAGTAGATATAAATTTATCATGCTATTGACAGACAGCACAAATTTTTATATGGTTAAATTATATGAAAGCTTTATAATATGACTTTCAATTGACTTAATTTAGAACAATTCATCGTTTTTTAGATTTTTACTCATATTATTTAATCCTTGTAAATCTAGCAAGTGATTTTATTAAATAAAAATCCGTGGAAATTGTACCGCCCCCCAAAAGTTAGACCTAAAAATCTAACTTTTGGAGGTTTTTTTGTATGGCAAAGTACAATCTTGAATTTAAACTTAAAATTGTCCATGACTACTTATCTGGACAAGGAGGCACATCATTTCTCGCAAAAAAGTATGGGTTTAAAGATAATTCACAAATAAGAAAATGGATCAATGCGTATAATGAATTTGGTGAAGAAGGACTACTCCGTAGTCGAAAAAATAGGAATTATTCTGTTCAATTTAAGTTAGATGCGATAGAGTTGTATTTAACAACAGAGCTGTCCTATCGAGAAGTAGCCAATTGTCTCAAAATTAACAATCCGCCCTTAGTTGCGAGTTGGCTTAGAACCTATCGGAAACAGGGGATAGATGGACTCTGTAAACAGAAAGGACGTCCAACGACAATGCCTAAGAAGAAATCAAAAGAAGTCAAGCTATCCACCGATGAACAATCCAGACTGGATACACTAGAAAAAGAAAATAGAATGTTGAAAATTGAGAATGCCCATTTAAAAGAATTGAGGAGGCTGCGTTTAGAGGACGAACGAAAAATGAAAGAATCGCACGAATCATTCACAGCCTCCGAGGACACTTTCGATTAAAAGATATTCTGGAAACCCTAAGGTTTCCAAAAGCCACTTATATGTACTGGCAAAAGCGTTTAGATAGAACAAACTCAACACAAATAATTGAAGAAGAAATTCAAGCGATTCGTAAAAAACATCCACATTATGGCTATAGAAGAATGACACAGGAATTGAAACGACGTGGATATCACGTAAATAAAAAGAAAATACAGCGATTAATGCAAAAGCTACAGTTACAAGTCAAAGCATTTACCAAGAAATCTAGGAAATATAATTCATATAAAGGAACTGTTGGGAAAGTAGCTAAAAACTTGATTCACCGAAGATTCAACACTTCGGTCTCCCATCAAAAAATCACGACGGATACAACTGAATTTAAATACTATGAAACAGATGACGCGGGTATTCTTCGACAGAAAAAACTATATTTAGATCCGTTTATGGATATGTATAACAGTGAAATTCTAAGCTACAGCCTTTCTACTCAACCAAATGGTACAACAGTTATTGCAGGTCTGGAAGAAGCAATTTCTCAAACAAATGATTGTCCCTATCGTCGCACCTTCCACTCTGATCAAGGCTGGGCGTATCAAATGAACACCTATGTACAAACATTAAAGGATAACCGTATCTTTCAAAGTATGTCTCGGAAAGGAACCTGTTTAGATAATTCTCCTATGGAGAATTTCTTCAGTATTCTAAAGCAAGAATTGTATTATGGAAAAGTTTATCAAAGTCAAAATGAGTTAAGACAAGCCATTGAGAACTATATTTATTATTACAATCATTATAGAATCAAAGAAAAGCTTAACTGGAAAAGTCCAGTAGAGTTTCGACGTTTCAATCAAAAAACGGCATAAAAATAGAGTGGAAAAATGTACCGACCCCCAAAAGTTAGACCTAAAAATCTAACTTTTGGAGGTTTTTTTGTATGGCAAAGTACAGTTTTGAATTAAAATTACAGATTGTT
>NZ_JBIYEU010000034.1:0-1755 GCF_044909655.1 Enterococcus sp. UD-01
GTGTAGTTCCGTAATATTCCTTAGAAAGGAGGTGATCCAGCCGCACCTTCCGATACGGCTACCTTGTTACGACTTCACCCCAATCATCTATCCCACCTTAGGCGGCTGGCTCCAAAAGGTTACCTCACCGACTTCGGGTGTTACAAACTTTCGTGGTGTGACGGGCGGTGTGTACAAGGCCCGGGAACGTATTCACCGCGGCGTGCTGATCCGCGATTACTAGCGATTCCGGCTTCATGCAGGCGAGTTGCAGCCTGCAATCCGAACTGAGAGAAGCTTTAAGAGATTTGCATGACCTCGCGGCCTAGCGACTCGTTGTACTTCCCATTGTAGCACGTGTGTAGCCCAGGTCATAAGGGGCATGATGATTTGACGTCATCCCCACCTTCCTCCGGTTTGTCACCGGCAGTCTCGCTAGAGTGCCCAACTGAATGATGGCAACTAACAATAAGGGTTGCGCTCGTTGCGGGACTTAACCCAACATCTCACGACACGAGCTGACGACAACCATGCACCACCTGTCACTTTGTCCCCGAAGGGAAAGCTCTATCTCTAGAGTGGTCAAAGGATGTCAAGACCTGGTAAGGTTCTTCGCGTTGCTTCGAATTAAACCACATGCTCCACCGCTTGTGCGGGCCCCCGTCAATTCCTTTGAGTTTCAACCTTGCGGTCGTACTCCCCAGGCGGAGTGCTTAATGCGTTTGCTGCAGCACTGAAGGGCGGAAACCCTCCAACACTTAGCACTCATCGTTTACGGCGTGGACTACCAGGGTATCTAATCCTGTTTGCTCCCCACGCTTTCGAGCCTCAGCGTCAGTTACAGACCAGAGAGTCGCCTTCGCCACTGGTGTTCCTCCATATATCTACGCATTTCACCGCTACACATGGAATTCCACTCTCCTCTTCTGCACTCAAGTCTCCCAGTTTCCAATGACCCTCCCCGGTTGAGCCGGGGGCTTTCACATCAGACTTAAGAAACCGCCTGCGCTCGCTTTACGCCCAATAAATCCGGACAACGCTTGCCACCTACGTATTACCGCGGCTGCTGGCACGTAGTTAGCCGTGGCTTTCTGGTTAGATACCGTCAAGGGGTGAACAGTTACTCTCACCCTTGTTCTTCTCTAACAACAGAGTTTTACGATCCGAAAACCTTCTTCACTCACGCGGCGTTGCTCGGTCAGACTTTCGTCCATTGCCGAAGATTCCCTACTGCTGCCTCCCGTAGGAGTCTGGGCCGTGTCTCAGTCCCAGTGTGGCCGATCACCCTCTCAGGTCGGCTATGCATCATGGCCTTGGTGAGCCGTTACCTCACCAACTAGCTAATGCACCGCGGGTCCATCCATCAGTGACACCCGAAAGCGTCTTTCAAGACAACACCATGCGGTGTCGTCTATTATGCGGTATTAGCACCTGTTTCCAAGTGTTATCCCCCGCTGATGGGTAGGTTACCCACGTGTTACTCACCCGTCCGCCACTCTTTTTCTTTCGGTGAAGCAAGCTTCGGTGAAAGAAAAAGCGTTCGACTTGCATGTATTAGGCACGCCGCCAGCGTTCGTCCTGAGCCAGGATCAAACTCTCATAATAAAAGTTGAACACGATCTTACGATCGTTAAGCTCATTTGTTTGCTAGCATATTGCTTCGCTTGTTAAAAATTGTTGTTTGTTTTTACCGTTGTAAAAACAACCTACACATTTGGTTCGTCTTACTTTGTTCAGTTTTCAAAGGTCTACGTTGTTACCTCGCAGCAACTTTTA
>NZ_JBIYEU010000035.1:0-1725 GCF_044909655.1 Enterococcus sp. UD-01
AGGCGTAGGCGATGGACAACAGGTTGATATTCCTGTACCAGTTGTTTTTGTTTGAGCAATGGAGGGACGCAGGAGGCTAAGGAATGCATGCGACTGGAAGTGCATGTCCAAGCAGTAAGTCTTGAGTAGAGTCAAATGCTTTACTCTTTACGGACAAGCTGTGATGGGGAGGGAAATAATAGTACCGAAGTTCCTGATGTCACACTGTCAAGAAAAGCTTCTAGTGAGAAACCAACTGCCCGTACCGTAAACCGACACAGGTAGTCGAGGAGAGTATCCTAAGGTGAGCGAGCGAACTCTCGTTAAGGAACTCGGCAAAATGACCCCGTAACTTCGGGAGAAGGGGTGCTGACTTCGGTCAGCCGCAGTGAATAGGCCCAAGCGACTGTTTATCAAAAACACAGGTCTCTGCAAAATCGAAAGATGACGTATAGGGGCTGACGCCTGCCCGGTGCTGGAAGGTTAAGAGGATGGGTTAGCTTCGGCGAAGCTCAGAATTGAAGCCCCAGTAAACGGCGGCCGTAACTATAACGGTCCTAAGGTAGCGAAATTCCTTGTCGGGTAAGTTCCGACCCGCACGAAAGGCGTAACGATTTGGGCACTGTCTCAACGAGAGACTCGGTGAAATTTTAGTACCTGTGAAGATGCAGGTTACCCGCGACAGGACGGAAAGACCCCATGGAGCTTTACTGTAGCTTGATATTGAGTGTTTGTACCACATGTACAGGATAGGTAGGAGCCGAAGAGACCGGAACGCTAGTTTCGGAGGAGGCGCTGGTGGGATACTACCCTTGTGTTATGAACCCTCTAACCCGCAGCCCTGATCGGGCTGGGAGACAGTGTCAGGTGGGCAGTTTGACTGGGGCGGTCGCCTCCTAAAAGGTAACGGAGGCGCCCAAAGGTTCCCTCAGAATGGTTGGAAATCATTCGCAGAGTGTAAAGGCAGAAGGGAGCTTGACTGCGAGACAAACAAGTCGAGCAGGGACGAAAGTCGGGCTTAGTGATCCGGTGGTTCCGCATGGAAGGGCCATCGCTCAACGGATAAAAGCTACCCTGGGGATAACAGGCTTATCTCCCCCAAGAGTCCACATCGACGGGGAGGTTTGGCACCTCGATGTCGGCTCGTCGCATCCTGGGGCTGTAGTCGGTCCCAAGGGTTGGGCTGTTCGCCCATTAAAGCGGCACGCGAGCTGGGTTCAGAACGTCGTGAGACAGTTCGGTCCCTATCCGTCGCGGGCGTTGGAAATTTGAGAGGAGCTGTCCTTAGTACGAGAGGACCGGGATGGACTTACCGCTGGTGTACCAGTTGTTCTGCCAAGGGCATTGCTGGGTAGCTATGTAGGGAAGGGATAAACGCTGAAAGCATCTAAGTGTGAAGCCCACCTCAAGATGAGATTTCCCATTTCTTTAAGAAAGTAAGACCCCTGAAAGATGATCAGGTAGATAGGTTGGAAGTGGAAGTGCAGTGATGTACGGAGCGGACCAATACTAATCGGTCGAGGACTTAACCAAAAGAAATAAAATAAAAGATCTTGGTAAGAAATGATTACAAGCTTCAATCCAGTTTTGAGTGAAGGATCACTCAAGTAAATACAACAACACCCAGTGTGGTGGCGATAGCGAGAAGGATACACCTGTTCCCATGCCGAACACAGAAGTTAAGCTTCTTAGCGCCGATTGTAGTGAAGGGTTTCCCTTTGTGAGAGTAGGACGTCGCCGCGCTAA
>NZ_JBIYEU010000036.1:0-1553 GCF_044909655.1 Enterococcus sp. UD-01
TTATACGAAAACTAACCCAAAAAAAGCAAAAAAAGACTAGCACCTCTTAAGAACGACGTTAGTCAAATTTGGTCTAGAACATTTTAACAGTAACTTGTTAAAGTGTTCTTTTTAGATTGTAAATAAGCTTCTCCAAGTTCATTGTAATGGGACTGATCGGAAAACATCCGATAAATGATTCGTAATAGTAAGTGAACGGTCGCAACCACCGCTTTTTTGTGTCCAGCATTTTTTCTTACGCGAAAGAAAAAGGCTTGGATGCGATTGGGTTTCCCTTGAGAAACAGCCAGTGCTCCTTGGGCTAAGACCTTCTTTAGATAAGCATTTCCTTTTCCTACTCGTTTACTACGTGTCTTTCCAGCACTTTGATTATTTCCTGGACACGCTCCTGCCCAAGAAGCTAAATGGCCAGCTGAAGGAAAAACAGACATGTCGATTCCCACTTCTGCAAGGATAACTGCCGCCGTTCTTCGATTGATTCCTGGGATTTCCTCTAAACGTTTGACATACTCTTCATAGGGAACAAGATAGTCGTTGATGGTCTCTTCGACTTCTTGAATTTGATTTTCCAAATACTCAATCTGCGTGAGATGAAGAGAAAGCATTTTACGATAATGAGGGGTCATAAAGCCTTCTAAGGCTTCGAGCAGTTGAGGAACTTTTCTGCGCAAAGTAGTATACACACAGGAACGGATCAGCTCTTCATGTATTTCCTTATTATCAATAAGTGCATAAAGCAGTGCTCGACCTGATTTGCCATAAATATCTTTAATGACTGAGGACAGTTTGATGCCGGCATTTTGTAAGACCATGTGCCCACGATTTTTTTCGCGATTCAGGTCTTCAACCAAGTGTTTACGGTAGCGAGTTAAATCCCTCAGCTCTTGAATGGGTTCTGGTGGCACAAAACTAGTTGGAATGACACCCAGTCGAGTCAGGCGAGCAATCCACTCCGCATCTTTCATATCCGTTTTTTTTCCTGGAATATTTTTGATGTGACGAGGGTTGGCCAATTGTAGCTCAAAGTGATTCTGTAAAATTCGCCAGACACATTTCCAATAGACACCAGTACTTTCCATACTAATGTGTGTGACTTCGTAAGAAGTTAGCCAATCAGATAAGTCAAACAGACCACGAGTAGTTGTTTCAAAACTGCCAAAGAATTTTTCTGAACGTTTTTTTCCTTCGACAGAACGGATCACACAAGCAACAATGACTTTTTGATGGATATCTAAGCCAGCACAACAAGAACGAAGTACATCTTCCATTTTATAATTCCTCCTTGAAAAAATGTCCAGAAGAGGCTATTCTACTTATAGAAACATATTTATTTTTATACACAGGTTCTGTGACCTAATGATTGGTACAACTAAGTAGAATGATCTAGTTTGTCCCTCAAGGTTACTTGGAGAAGAACCTCAATAAGTGATCGACCTACAAGCCACTTCTGTCATCTCTAGTATGCCAGGTAATAGCTTGTAGGTCGATCACTTTATACACTTTATTTTCATTCTGTTTGGTGAGGGCTATGGCCCTCATGGGTGTTTGTCCCG
>NZ_JBIYEU010000037.1:0-1240 GCF_044909655.1 Enterococcus sp. UD-01
GGAAGTGCAACTACTTTTTGATACAAAATAAAAAGAGCAACTCAATTTGATCTTGTTAATCGATAATCAACGGGTGAAAGATACCCTAATTTTGCTAAAATTCTATTATTATTCCAAAAATAGATGTATTTTTCAACGATATCGATTACTCTAGTATTAGAGCCTATTGGCTCTTTTGCGATGTAGAATGTTTCAGACTTTAGTGAGGAATGAAACGATTCTATGGGTGCGTTATCTGAAGGAGTTCCCTTACGGGACATACTTTGGATAACGTTTTTTTGTTTTACTAAATCACAGAATTTTTTTGCTGTATACGTAGATCCCTGATCACTATGCAAAATAGCCTGTCTTGGGAGTTCCTTTAATTGATTGAATGTGTCAATTACTAATTTTGTATCAGGGTGCGTGGATATTTTGTACGCAACAATTTCACTATTGAATGTATCCATGATCGTTGATAAATAGAGCATGCTACTTCCGAAAGGAAGGTAAGTGATGTCTGTTGTTAATTTCTGTAAAGGTTGCTTGGTGTTCCAATCCTTTTGGATAAGGTTGTCAAAAGCCTTATGTTGCGGTCCGGTATGACGATATTTTTTAACTTTTGCTCTGCAGTTCCAGCCTCTTCGTTTCATGATACGCGCTACTTTATTGATCCCTATTGTAAATTCACAACTCAAAAGGGCATGAATTTTGCGATACCCAAATAAAAAATGGTTCTCTTGAACTAATTGATGAATTCGTTCCTCTATAGCTGTCATTTCTGTTGATATGAGCTTTCTATTCCTGTAGAAAGTGCTTCTTGATAATCCAAACAACCGTGTCAGCTTAGAGATTGACAACTGATTTTTGTGCTTTTCAATGAAATGAACAATATTTTCTTTTGTCACCACCTTTCTTTTGAAAAGAATTTTTTTATCAATTCTAACTCTTTCTCCTTTTCCTCTAAAACTTTAGAAAGAGAAAGTTCTTGTTCTGAGGGGCGTCCTGAAGAAGCTTTTAAGCGATGAAATTCTCCACTTAAATACCATTTTTTCCAATTATATATAGTTCCTCTTCCTGGGATATTGAATTCTTCTCGAAGAGAAGAAGCAGATTCTCCTTTCAATAAACGCTCAACAATTTGGATTTTTAATGTATCAGGATAATAATTATGCTTTGCCATTAGAAAAACACCTCCAAATTTATTTTACTAAATTTGAGGTGCTCTTTTTTAATTGTATCTCATTATAGTGTCAGTTCC
>NZ_JBIYEU010000038.1:0-1196 GCF_044909655.1 Enterococcus sp. UD-01
CAGGCTTCGGCTACTGCCTTGTATTCTTCAATGTGAGCTAAGCCCTTCATTGGGAAATACTTGATGGAGCTGCCGCCCATGTCTTGTAATAATTTAATCGCTGTTTCAATGGGCACTTCTCCTGCAGGGGCTTGAGAGCTTAAAGGTCCTGTAGCGATGTTGACCAAGCCAACCTTACCGGTTGGGGAAACAAGCCCGTTAATAATCGTTTCGTTTTGGCCTAATAAGGCGCGGGAGGTTCCGACACCCGTGAAGACTTGGTTGACGTGTTGCGGCTGTAATTCCGCGGAAATCCGGCTCACCATTTGGCTTTGGTTGGGATCACCGGCACCTAAGCCGACTGATAAGGCATTGTTGGTGGCCGCTGCGTATTTTTTCATGTCTTCAATTGCCGCTTCGTCTGTTGGGTAATTTTTAGATAGAACCCCTAAAATCACGTGCCCTTCGGCAGCTTCATAACAGGCTTTGGCGTTTTCAACTGAATTGGCTAAGACATTTAAACAAATACGGTCTTCTAAATAATTGGGGGTTAATGACATAATAATTCACTCCTATACGTTTTTTTCGTGCATAATCTCGCTGAAACGAGTCACAATTTTCTCCATTTCCGCTGCATTGACCGAACGAATATCGAATTCAATAATGCCGTTGTTGGCTTGATATTCTCTGGTATAAATAGCGGGATTTTTAGCTTTTAATGCTTGAATCACTTCCTTGGCGGATTTTGGTCCGCTAACCTTGACGCTGGCTCTGTAAATATCCCGTCCGGCACCATCTTGAACTACAGTAGCGGTAAGATTTGGCAGCTGATTGAGCTCTGCGATAAATGGCGCCAAACGCGCTTTCATGGACGCACCGGCTTCACTGCCGTTTTTGACATAATCCTCGACCGCTTGGGTAAAGCCCAGAATATTATCTTTGCCGATTTTCATTGCACGACCAATGCCTTTACCTTGTAGTCGAAGCCACTCAATGTATTCTTTTTTCCCGATGACCAGACCGGCACTTGGGCCTTCAATCGCTTTAGCACCGCTGTAAATGACTAAATCCGCACCGGCTTCGACATATTTGAATAAATCTTCTTCGGCAGCAGCATCGACGATTAACGGCACCTGATGCTTTTTCGCAACAGCCGCTGCTTCGGCAACGGTTAACATGCTTTTTTGCACGGTGTGGTGGCTTTTAATATAAAGTAA
>NZ_JBIYEU010000039.1:0-1061 GCF_044909655.1 Enterococcus sp. UD-01
TCAAAGAATTAGAAAAGCAGGTTCGTACTCTTCAAATTGAAAATGCCTTTTTAAAAGAACTGAGGAAGCTGCGAAAACAGGAAGCTCAACAACGAAGAGTGAATCAATCGCGCGAATCATCGCAAGCCTCCGAGGACAGTTCAAATTAGTTGAGCTTCTTGAAGCATTGAATTTTTCTAAGTCAACCTTTATGTATTGGCAAAAACGGTTTGACCGAAAAAATCCAACTCAGGAAATCGAAACAGAGATGCTTCATATTCGTCAAAAGCATAAAGATTATGGCTGTTTACGAATGACGAACGAACTAAGGAACCGAGGATTCTATGTGAATAAAAAGAAAGTTCAACGCTTAATTCGAAAGCTAGGGATTGAAGTCCGCTCTTATACACGGAAATCTCGTCGCTATAGTTCGTATCGTGGAAAAGTTGGAACGATTGCCAAGAATCGAATCCACCGTCGCTTTTATACAAGTGTTTGTCATCAAAAAATAACGACAGATACAACAGAATTAAAGTATTTTGACTGTGATCCCAAAGGGATCATTCGTCAAAGAAAGTTGTACTTAGATCCTTTTATGGATATGTATAATAGTGAAATTCTTTCTTATCGTATCTCAGAAAAACCAAATGCACTGGCAATAATGGACGGATTAGAAGAAGCAATCAGACGGACGAATGATTGTCCTTATCGTCGCACCTTTCACTCAGATCAAGGTTGGGCGTATCAAATGAAAGCTTATAGCCATAAACTGAAGAAACAGAACATTTTTCAAAGTATGTCTCGAAAGAGCAATTGTTTAGATAATTCAATCATGGAAAACTTCTTTAGTCTTTTAAAACAAGAAATTTATCATGGAAAAACCTATTCTAGTTTTGAAGAACTAAAAACAGCAATTGATAACTACATCTATTATTACAACAATGAACGAATGAAAAAGAAACTGAACTGGAAAAGCCCTGTACAGTTTCGAATAACCGAAAGTAAAACAGCTTAACAACAAATAAAAAAACGGAGTAGATTTCTCTACTCCGAAAAAAGTCTAACTTTTTGGGGTCACTACA
>NZ_JBIYEU010000040.1:0-1030 GCF_044909655.1 Enterococcus sp. UD-01
AAAAGAATAAAAATTAATTATTGAATGCCAGATCAAATACCCCTGATACTTGTTTCATTTTTTTTATCAGGGTGGTATACTTTATTTATAAGGCAGTGCCTTATTGGTCCTTAGAGACCGTGTACGCATAGTCGTACTTTGTCTTGTTCTCAACCATAGAGCAGAGACACTTTAGTAGCTTGTTGATACAGGCTACGGTCGCAACCTTATCCTTTTTGGGTAGAGGTTGCGTTTTTAATTTGTAATAATAATCTACGATATGATTCGAGGCAGCGGCTTGTTGGCGGATCATATTTTTTACGGTAAAATAAAGAATTTTCCGAGCTTTGGGGTTTCCGCGTTTATTGATATGATCTTGGGCAAGGTAGTTGCCAGATTGATACCGACGGGTATCAATGCCCACAAAGGCATTCACTTTTTTATGATTCTCAAATCGTCGAATGTCGCCAAGTTCACCAATAATTAAAGCGGCAGAGACTTCACCAATGCCTGGCACACTTTGATAAAGATCAAATTCAGGAAGTGGTTTTGTTTGTTCAATCAGTTGTTTCGCTAAGCGTTCTTTTGTTTGGATCAGCTCTTTTAACTGTTGAGCGTAGTAGCACACTTTCTGTACCTGAATACTTGTTTTCGTGGTTGTCGGATAGGAATTAGCAGCCAATGAAAGGAGTAGTTGTGCTTTTTCTAAAGCCTTTTTCTCAGAGAGTCGTTTGTCTGTGCTTTTTTTCAAGATATTTTTCACCTGGGTTTGACTCAATCCAGCTAAACAGTCTGGATGAGGGAAGCGCTCAATCAAGTTTAGAGATAACTTTGATACCCGACTAGAAAAAAGGAGTTCCAGTTCTGGAAAACTAAGTTGAAGAGCGGTGTGTAAGTACATTCTGAGTCGCTTGATTTCGGTTTCTATCTCTTGATAAAAGCGAGCTAAATCATGGGATTCTTCATAAATAGTTGACTGGTGTCTCTTGATTTTCCGTACATATTGCCAGTGAGTTTGCGCAAGACGATGGGCATCTTGTTTATCAGTTTT